>CAYRJP010000292.1:1534-3514 GCA_964424425.1 uncultured Bacteroidales bacterium
AAAGTTTATAAAGTTAAAAGTTATAGCGGAGGCTGAGCTTGTCGAAGCCGAATTAGCAATAGAGAATAGTAATAATAGCAAAATATCACTTCGGCAGGCTCAGTGACCGGTATTACGGAGGCTAGTTTACTCCGAATTTATTTCGGAAAGCCTGTTGAAGTCGAGTTCGCAACAAAGAGCAGTAATAATTTGCAAATAAACTCTTTGCGTTTCTGTGACTTTGCGTGAGATTTTTAATATTTTAAAAATAAACGAGTGAAGTGTTCTTATAATTCTTATATAGTTCAAAATAATATGATAGTAAAATTTATTAAAATCGGATTTTTAATTGCAGTTGTATTAATGATTTCGTGTAAATCGAAAACAAGACATTATTCAGCTCATGAGCAAAAAGAGTTTAAAGAAAACTTGATAAAAGCCAATAAAGGACTTGTAAAAAAAGACCAAGAAGATATTGCAAGTGTTGTAAAACGGCACGGATGGAATATGAAACATACACAAACAGGATTGTGGTATGAAATAGTTAAACACGGAAACGGCAATAAAGCCGAAACGGGAATGACGGCTCATATTAAATACAACGTGCAATTGTTAGACGGAACCGAATGTTACAATTCAGATAGTTTAGGTGTCAAAAATTTTAAGATTGGACAAGGCGGCGTTGAATCAGGACTTGAAGAAGGCATATTGTTATTACGACAAGGCGATGCCGCAAGATTTATTATGCCGCCGCATTTGGCTTACGGTCTTTTGGGTGATGAAAATAAAATACCCCCCAGAGCAACAATTATTTACAATATTGAACTTATTAACTTAACAAAATAAATTTTTTTGTCTGATAAAATTTATTTAATTTTTACAACCGAAAAGATTTATTGTATTTTATATTTATCAAAAACAACAAATTAATCGACAGAGTTACTCACATCTACGTAAGTAACACAACAATAAGCTATTATGAAAAAACTGCTTTTATTTATATCGGGAATATTAATTCTTTCGTCGTGTAATTTTTTTAATAAATATCCGGGGTTTTCAAAAACCGATACAGGTATTTATTATAAATTACTAAAAATAGGAGACACCGTTTGTCCACCGAAACCTACCGATTATATTACCGCCGATATAAAATACACAACAATAAACGATTCGGTGTTTTTTAAGGGATATCGAACATTTCAACTTACCGAACCCGATTTTAAAGGTAGCATTGACGAATGTTTTCTTATGCTGTCGGAAGGCGACAGTGCATCGTTTATTATTGATGCCAATGATTTTTTTACAAAAACACTACAAACAAAATTACCGCATTTTATAAAAAAAGGTGAAAAACTTAAAGTTGAATTGCGTGTTGACGAGATACGAACAGATGCTCAATATCAAAAAGATAAAGAAGATTTTTTAAAGTGGATTGAAGATTTTGGCGATTATGAAAAAACTGTTTTAAGTCGTTTTATAAAAGAACAAAAAATTGATGTTGCTCCAATGGCAAACGGAATGTATTTTATTACATTACAAGAGGGAACGGGCAAACCGGTTGAAATAGGTGATGTTGTAACGGTAAACTATGAAGGACGATTTTTAAACGGTAAGTTTTTCGACTCTACCATTAAACGCAATCAACCGTTTGAGTTTATTTTTGGTGCTGAAATGCAAGTAATACCCGGACTTGAAGATGCAATAGGCAGAATGCGTGAAGGCGAAAAAGCTCTTGTTATTCTACCGTCGGAATTAGCTTGGGGTGAAAAAGGAAGCTCTACCGGTATTATTCCGCCGTTTACTTCGGTTATTTACGAAGTAGAACTTGTAAAAGCCGTAGCTAGGGAGTAAAGTTATTTAATAGTTCAATGATTTAATGATATAATGGTTCAATGATTTAATGATACAATGCGATAATGCTGAAATAAGTTGAAAGTTGAAAGTTCGTAAAGTTGAAAGTTAGCTTGGAGCCTGAGCATAGTCGAAGGCGGACTGGCAACG
>CAYRJP010000293.1:0-3496 GCA_964424425.1 uncultured Bacteroidales bacterium
TAGCAAAACAAAATAATGTGCCGTTGATTATTGATAATACTTTTCCCACTCCGGTGCTTTGTCGTCCGTTTGAGTATGGTGCCGATATTGTAGTTCACAGCACTACAAAATTCATCGACGGACACGCAACAAGCCTTGGCGGGATAATTGTTGACGGAGGAACTTTCAATTGGCACAATGGAAACTTTCCCGATTTTACCGAACCCGACGAAAGTTATCACGGAGTGCGTTATGCTGTCGATTTTAAAAAAAATCCCTTTGTGGTAAAGGCAAGAACTCAACTTTTAAGAGATTTTGGTCCCACCTTATCGCCGTTCAACGCATTTTTAACTTTTCACGGATGTCAAACTCTGGCTCTTCGTATGCAGCGACATAGCGAAAATACTCTTGCTTTGGCTCAATGGCTCGAAAAGCAAAAAGAGATAGAGTGGGTAAAATATCCCGCATTGAAATCAAGTAAATACTATGATTTATATAAAAAATATCTGCCAAACGGTGCAAGCGGAGTGCTTACTTTCGGCTACAATGGTGATGTGGAGCAGACAAAACGGTTTATCAACCACTTAAAACTTGCAAAACTTGTTGTGCATGTGGGAGATATTCGCACAGGTGTTGTGCATCCTGCAAGTATGACTCATCGCCAACTGTCGGAGAAGCAACTGCTTGATATTAACATCACACCGAATCTTATCCGCGTTTCGGTTGGCATTGAGCATATTGATGATATTATCAACGATTTTAAACAAGCATTTGAATAATAATTTATAGAGATTAAAAAAATTATAATAAAATGCTTCGACAAGCTCAGCAACCATTTAATCATAAGAACCTAACAGGTTTTTTATAATTAAAATGATAACAACTATTCAATAATTAGTTAAACCTGTTAGGTTTATAAAAACAAAAAGATTTAAAACAAAAATGAATAACACCGAACAAATAAGTTTAATAAAACAGCAATATATGTCGCACGATGGCGGTAAAAATGTTAAATTCTTAAAATACGATAAAGAATTTACACTCGAAAGCGGAAAATCGTTACCCGAAATAGATATTGCTTACACCACTTACGGTAAAATAAACGATAAGCAAGACAATATTGTTTGGATGTGTCACGCCTTTACGGCAAATGCCGACCCTGTTGACTGGTGGCCCGGAATGGTAGGAAAAGGATATTTTTTCGACCCCGACAAATATTTTATTGTTTGTGCCAATATTATCGGTTCATGTTATGGCTCTACAGGACCTTTATCAATAAATCCCGAAACAGGAAAGCCGTATTATCGCACGTTTCCGCAAATAACCGTTCGCGACCAAGTTAATGCTCACGAAATTTTGTGTAAGCATTTGGGAATAAATAAAATAAATCTCATCCTCGGATGCTCAATCGGCGGTCATCAGGCTTTGGAGTGGACAATCTCAAATCCCGATTTGTTTGACAATGCTATTTTTGTTGCCACAAATGCATTGAGTGCTCCGTGGACAACAGCTTTTAGCCAAAGTCAGCGACTTGCCATTGAAGCCGATCCTACATTTTTTGAAGACCGCCCCGACGGTGGAGTAAAAGGACTAAAAGCTGCTCGCAGTATTGCTCTTTTAAGTTATCGCAATCGCAATGCTTACAACAAAACGCAAGCCGAATCCGACGACAGCAAAACAGATAATTACAAGGCAAGTTCTTATCAAAACTATCAGGGTGATAAGTTGGTAAAAAGGTTTAATGCTTATTCGTATTACTATTTATCAAAGGCTCTCGATTCGCATAATGTGGGAAGAAATCGCGGAGGATATGCAAAAGCGTTGGCACGTATTAAAGCCAAATCGCTGGTATTGTCAATAGATACCGATTTGCTTTTTACCCCCGAAGACCAAATGTTGATACATAAACATATTCCAAACAGTGAGTTCGCAGTTTTAAAATCTTTTTACGGTCACGACGGCTTTTTAATTGAGTTTGAAGAACAAAATAAAATTTACGATAAGTTTTTGAATTCATAAAAACTGAAAGTCACGGTGTGAATTGTTGATTAAAAACATTTAACAATAATTTAAAAGAGTGGCTCTTAAATATTATTCACGCCGTGACTATTTGTTAAACAATTTGAGTTAGTAGTATTAGTGAAAAAAGCTGTTATAAAAAAAACAAGCATTACCTGTTTAGGAGTGGTCACTGAGCTTGTCGAAGTGACAAATGATAACAATAAGGAAACAAAATAATTTAAAAATACAAAAATGGACAAAAAACAGATAAAAATAGGATTGGTAGGTTTTGGAACAGTAGGTGAAGGACTCTACGAAGTTCTTAAAAAGTCGCCTAATGCAAGAGCCGAAATAAAGCAGATTTGCATAAAAAACCCTAAAAAAGCAAGAAAACTCACAGATGAGATTTTTACTCTTGATGTAAACGAACTTATTGATAATCAAGATGTAAATCTAATTGTAGAACTTATCGACGATGCCGGCGAAGCATACAAAATTGTAAAAAATGCCTTGCAAAATGGCAAATCGGTGGTTTCGGGCAACAAAAAGATGATAGCTGACAATATTACCGAGCTTATTGAGTTACAACAGAAAAACAATACCGCACTTCTTTACGATGCATCGGCTTGTGGCAGTATTCCCGTAATTCGTAACCTCGAAGAGTATTACGACAACGATTTACTTAAATCAATTACGGGAATATTAAACGGTTCGTCAAATTTTATCCTTACTCGTATTTTCAACGATAAAATGCCTTACGGCGAAGCTCTTAAACTTGCTCAGGATTTGGGTTTTGCCGAAAGTAACCCTGTGTTCGATGTTGAAGGGTTCGATAGCCTTTACAAGTTGATTATTCTTACTGTTCACGGATTTGGCACTATTGTAAATCCCGAAAAGGTGCTAAATTACGGCATTTCAAAAATGTCGGATTTTGATATTCAATATGCTCGCGAAAAGGGTTATAAGATTAAACTTGTGGCTCAAGTTACAAAAATTGCCGACGGAAAGATTACAATGTATGTGCTTCCGCGACTTGTTACACCCGATAAATACATTTACAGCGTAGAGGATGAGTATAACGGTGTTGTAATTCAGGGTGAAGCTTACGACAAACAGTTTATGTTCGGTAAAGGAGCCGGCGGACATCCAACCGGTTCGGCTGTATTGTCGGATATTACGGCTCGTTTACACGATTATAAATATGAGTATAAAAAACGTAAATATTTTACCGTGCCCAAATATACAACCAACCATACTTTAAGAATTTATTTGAGATATTCAAACCCGCACGAACTTAGTCATTTCGACTTTGAAGAGATAGAGGAACGATACACTTCAAAAGAGAATAACTATGTGATAGGAACAATAAAACTTGAAAATCTTGTGAAGATTAAAAAACTTCTTCCTAAATTAGATGTATTTATTGCATATATTAATGATTTGGTAGATACTTATTAAAAGAATAACAATATGTTGCCTCAGAAACAAAAACTTGAAGAAATAATAAAAAACAGAA
>CAYRJP010000294.1:0-3473 GCA_964424425.1 uncultured Bacteroidales bacterium
AAGAATAAATCCTAAGTATTTTAAGTTATCCATTAAAATAACAGTAGAACCATTTATATAATAAAATTATGGTCGCACCCACTCTTGTGTTCTGAAAAAGAAACCTATATAACCTCTTACTTGCAGTTTTCCGTCTTCTTCCCAAATTTTACAATCATACAATTTCCCGTTATCAGGGTCAAGAATACCATCGTCACCATACCAAACATCATCATCTTTTTCAAGTCCTGAAATTATTTGCATACCTATAATTTTTTTATCTTTTCGATAATCGGTGCAAGCTGTGCAAACTTTATTAGGGTCGGTATCGGGACGCAAAGCTACTACTGTGCCGTAAAGTTTTCCGTCTTTTATGGTTATCTCTACTATTGATTTCATTTTTCCGGTATCGTCGTCAATAGTTTTCCACTTGCCGGTAACATTACCTTGTGCATAAATACCCAACGACATAAACAGCCCCAACAATAAAAGTAAGATTGTTTTCATAAGTTTCAATTTTTGTAAGTTATTGATAATTAATTACGCTATCGCTCTAAATTAATAATTTTTATATAAAAATCTATGTTTTTATTATTTAAATTAATTTCAAAAAAGTAGATTTTATTTTTTTAATAAAACAAAAAACGAAACAAACAGTAAAAATACACCTACTGTTGCAAGTGCAATACCTATACTAAAAACATCAGCCAGCAAACCCAAACTTATTGCCGTAATTGCTGTTATTATTGAATCTAATTGTGATTGGAGCGATAATCCCGTGGCAAGCACATTGTTTTTTACTTTACTTGATATTATACCGGTGCCTACCGTTCTGCGAATATTTTGAATAATATAAAGAATTATAAAAAACAGAACTGCCGATGCAGGAAGATTATTTTTAAGCAATAATCCGCTTAATATTCCTATAATTAATCCGAAAATAAGAGTAATATTTATTGTTTTTTCAGGTGACTTAAACAATGTTGTCACCTTATCGGAATGTCGTGACGATAACGAAGATATAATGTAAATAATAAAATAAACCACTCCTATTGTTAATGCCGATTTATCCCTTTCGGGCAAACCCTTAACGGTGATTAATCCGGCAGCAGCCAATACAATAACAGGTTGTAAATAATCTTTTACTGCTTTAAAATATCCTTGCCAAAGCGACAAATTAAAATATGTTTGCCACACCGATCTGTTTTTTAATGTTTGCAGTGTTTGCTTAAAATGCAGTTTTATTTTGTGTTTATAATTGCCTTGTTCGTGTTTTATAGGTCCATCAAGTTCTTGCGGATAGCTCCATATAAGCAAAAGCCCTGCAACATAAGGAATTGTTGATATAATAAAAACCGTATTGTAATTGTTGAACCAAATAACAATAGCAGCTGCCATTAACGATGATAATGCCGCTCCCGCTTGCGACCATGAGCGAGTATGTCCGTAATAAGTGATTTTTTTATCCGATAAATTTTTAATTCGTAAGTAATCAAAAATCATTGCTTTGTGAGTGCCTGTTCGCATGGCATCGCCAAAACTAAAAATAAGCATCGAAACAATAAGCAAAGCAAAACTTGAAGCAAAATAAAATAATACAAACGAAACTATATATCCTGCAAATGATGTAATCATTGTTTTTCGGCGACCTAAAATATCGGCAAATATTCCGGTGGGTATTTCAAGTATGTTTATTGAAATTTCCCGAACAGCATATAGTGTGCCTATTTGTAAATACGAAAGTCCTTTGCTTAAAAAAAACAGCATCAAAAAAGGCTCAAAAAATTTCAAATTTTTAAAAAAACCGTAAAAACAAAATTTAAAATATTGTTTGTCTTTCGGTATAAAATTTTCTGCTGTTTTTCGACTCATCTTATGTATTTTATACTATTTTATTTAAACTTCTACTTTATTGGGCAAAGAGTCAAACCATTTATGATTGAATTCCGAAGGACGACTTGCATTTAAGTTAATAATATATCCTTTGGTATCGATAATTATAAATTGCGGAATACTTTTAATTTTAAACGATTCTAAAAATTTATCCGCCTTTTCGGCAAAAAATTGATTTCCGGTGAGTTTTTTTTGCTCTATAAATTTAATCCAATCGTCTCTTTTTTTGTCAACCGATATACTGATAAATTCAATGTTTTTGTTTTTATATTCGGTTTTCAATTTTTCTAAATAAGGTATTTCTTTAACACACGGCAAACACCAAGTAGCCCACACATCTATGTAAATGTAACTCCCTTTAAAGTTATTTAACGAAAGTATATTTTCTGAAATATCCGAAAACACAATATCGGGAGCTTTTGCCTGCGATAATCCCGTGTATTCGTAATACGGATTCAGCAACTTTTCTCTATAATTTTGATTTGTACAATTATCTTCAAAAATTTTAAATAACCTTTCGGTATTATGATAACCGTAATATTTAACATGAGTTTTTAAAACAGAATATAAAGCATAATTTATAATCGCCTGATTATTAAATGTTTTTAATGCTGTTTGCATCTTAATCAGTGTTATTTTTTGATGCGAATAATTTTTTCCTTTTATCTGCTTACCGGCATAATAATTTGTCAACTCATCGATAAACAAACGATATTCATAAACATCTAAAAGAGACTCGTTTTCTATTTGTAATTTATTTAAAAAGTTTAAGTATTTTGTGCCTTCGGCAGAATAGCCTGTATTTGTAGTATTAAGATATTCGATAAGTTTAGCGGCACGGTCGTATGTAATTGAAGCAAGTTCAGTGTTTTTAAATATCTGCGGAATATCGGGATTATCTTTTAAAAAACCTTCAAGAAACATTTTGTCAACGATATAAAAAGAGTCGGTAAGTTGGCGAAATTCCTTTACGGGCATGCTGTAAAGATGCGAAGGCGGAACGGCATGGTCAAGCATCAGCAAATATTTATCTCTGATATACATATTGGGCACTGCACTTTCTCCATCAAATCTGATACTGTTAAAAACATTGTTTGCATTGTATGTTATTTTGAGATTTTTACCTTGAACAACAAAAATTTTAATGTTGTTTTTACCATCATGAAGTCTTAAATAACAAGGATAAGGCAAATTAACAGTTGTTTTAAAATTACTTAAAGCATTAAGATATACCGTGTCGCTGATAAAGTTGTTAATGAAAACAATATACTCTTCTTTATGATTATCAATATGCCCTGATATTCTAGTTTTTTGAAATTTATATCCGTAATTTTTATATGCTGTTGAATCAATATAAAATTTTGTTTTTTGTGTGCTCGAACTATTAAATTCGGAATTATTTTTCGGATTGTTACATGCCGAAAAATTAATAATCACAAAAATAAATAATTTTAAAAAAACAAGATACGATTTCATAATTCATAATAAATAAAAACAGTATTTTACGAATATACAAAGAATAATGATATAAGATACTATCCTAAAAAGTATGTAAAATCGATTTTTTAATCAGTTTTTATTTTTTTGCAATGTCTTACAAC
>CAYRJP010000295.1:0-3468 GCA_964424425.1 uncultured Bacteroidales bacterium
AATCAATTCAATTATTGTGCCTTAGAGTTAAAATCACAAATTCGGTTAAAAGCCTATTTTATCTTTTTATTGAAAAAACATAAATAGTATATACATTATAACTTTGTTTAGTTAACAATATTATTAAATTTGCATACAGAATTAATTAACATTAATAAAAACCTTGAAATATAAATTTATTTTCATAACAATACTTTTTTCTATCAGTAATTTGATATTTAGTCAAACTTATCATTCTTATCATTATACCATAAATGATTTTTTGCCGGATAATAATGTAAGAGAGATATATAAAGATTCAGATAAAAACCTGTGGATAGGAACTGATATTGGAGTCTTAAGAATCAAAGGAACAGAAAAAGAGTTCTATACAACAAACAACGGTTTAGCTTCAAATAAAGTGTGGTCAATTACCGAAGATAAAAACGGAGAAGTGTGGTTTGGGTGTTTTCAAGGAGGAGTATGTAAATGGAATGGAAAGGGTTTTGATATTTATGCAACTGAAAAAGAATTAGGTGTTAAGAATGTTAGAAAACTATATTATTCAAAAAAGAATGATATAATGTTTGTTGCCGGTAATTATTCGTTTGCTCGAATAAAAAATAACACAATAAAACATTATAGAAACTATATTACCACACCTCATGTAATAGTTACAAATTTTTTAGAAACAGATTCTGTAATTTATGCTCTTTCTTATGGTTGGCATGCTTGGTGCTATTATCCTCAACAAGATACTGCAATTGTTTTCAGCACTTACGATAAAGGAGTAAAATACAACCGTTGGTATTATTCAACAAGTAATCTTATTCTAAAAAATAAAGATACTATTGTTAGTTTTCACGATAAAGGAATTAATGTTTTTAAAAAAAACAAAGTAGAATCGTATAGAGGGTTCGGACAAGTTTTCGAAATGTATGAAGAAGACAACAAAGTATGGTTGGCAGCATGGAATATAGCTGCATCACACATTGATATTATAGGAGATTCAGGCGGACTTTACACTTTTGAAAATGGAAAAATAATACCGCAAAATAAAAAATATAATATTGAAAGTGAAGAGTGTTGGGATTTGTGGAAAGACACACTTAACAAACAACTGTATATTGCCACTAACGATAACGGACTTTATATATTGGACGAAAAAATATTTATAAATTATGATGCAACATATTTTGGTGAACCCGAAATACAAGCCAATCATATTATTGCTTTTGATTCTTCGTTGGTTTTTAACGGTAATAAAAATATTATAGAATGGTCGGGTAATAAAAAAATAGATAAAGTAAATTTTGAAGAAATACACAATGCTGTTAAAAATAAAAGACCCGATTTATACAATAACTATTATTTAAAACAAAAAGAATCTAAAGAAGTAAATTTTGTTTTTGAAATTCAAAAAAACGGACAATACATTTATTTAAACAATAAAATGGGATTGTTTAGAATAAAAACAAGCAACACTTCTAAAGTAGAATATCTGTTTAATCCCAAAGGAAAAAGTATAGTATTTTACGACTCAATGTTTTACAATAACACCCATTCTCACTTGCTGATTTACGATACAACTAACTGGAAAATACAAAAAGTTGTAAAAATATTTAAGGCAAACTTATATGCCGATGAAGGACAATTTAAAAGATTTGACACAATTTTTTATACGGGAAAAGGGCGAAATACCTTTTATGAAATATATAGCGACTCTGCACATGAGATACACATTCCCGATTCGTTAACCGGTGTGGTTATAAATGATTTTATTACCGATGACGGTATTACTTTTTATTTTGCTATGCGAGACGGCAATATTCTTAAGGCTGTAAAAACAGATACTTCTTGGAACTGGGACAAATTAAAACTGCCTTGTAATTGCGGTAACAGTATTCATTGGATATTAAAAAAAGATAATCATTTTTATTTTAGTTCTAATTTAGGATTAGGGCATTTCACTCAACCAAAAGGAAACATACCTGAAAATTTTACCTTTCTTACAAAACAGCAGGGCTATCACGGACAAATAAGCAATGAGGCTGTTTTTGGATATAACGGAAATATATTTATTCCAGCTTACAACAGAATAATTGAAGTAGATACTCAAAAACTAAATAACTACAAAGTAATTACAGGCAATCTGTTTATTGACAAAATAATTATTGAAGATGCTGAAGATAAAGCTATATCTTTAATTGATAAACACAAAATAATTCTTCCGTTTAAAAGTAATTCTTTTATTCTGCATTTTAATATTAGCGAACCGCAAATAACAAATAACATTCAATACCAATACAAATTAAAAGGCTACCAAAAAAAATGGATAAAAACCACTCTGCATAACTCAGCTCTGTTTAATCATGTGCCTCCGGGAAATTATACTTTTATGGTTAAAGCATATTCTACAACAAAACCAGATAAATTTGTTAATTTATCGTTTCCTGTAATTATTAAAAAGCCCTTTTATCAAACACTACTTTTTAGGATATTAAGTGCTATCATATTACTTATTGTTGTTTATATTATTGTTAATCGACAAAAAAAGGCTGAAAAAGAAAAATGGCAAAATAAAATACGTATCAAAGAGCTGGAAAAACAATCGCTACTGTCAAAAATAAATCCTCATTTTTTATTTAATTCATTAAATTCAGTACAAAAATTCATATTACAGAAACAAAATGACGATGCTGTACTATTTATCGGTAAATTTTCTAAACTAATACGACAAACTTTGGAAAATTCGATAGAGAACATTGTTATCTTAGAAAAAGAGATTGATTTGATTAAAAATTATATGGATTTTGAGCAAAACAGATGTGAAATACCTTTTCAATATAAAATTAATATTGCCGGTAATATTGATATTGAAGACACTTTAATTCCCCCAATGTTGATACAGCCGTTTATAGAAAATGCCATTAAACACGGTATCGACCCTTTAACACGAAAAGGTAACATAACAGTTAATTTTAATATTGCTGATAACAATATAATGATAATAGACATTATTGATGATGGAGTTGGACGAAAAAAAGCGATAAGCCTTAAAAACAGTAATAATAATTCATTAGGTATAAAACTGGTAAAAGAACGCATATTCCTGTATAACGATAAACGTGACAAACAACCTAAATATAAAATAATTTATACTGATTTATATGATAAAAATAATAATCCGACCGGAACAAAAGTTACATTATATATTCCGTTTTTCAACTAAAATTATTTATTTTTAATAAATTTTTTGACAAATGAAGATAAACACAATAATAGTTGATGATGAACCTGATGCACGGGAAACATTAAAATTGATAATAGAAAACTATTGTAGTAACAATATAATGCTGTCAGGAACAGCAACATCAATAAAAGAAGCCGTTAAACTGATAAATATATCTAACCCGGAACTAATATTACTTGATATTGATTTGGCAGGTGAATCAGGCTTTGAACTTTTCGATTTTTATAAAGAAGACT
>CAYRJP010000296.1:0-1180 GCA_964424425.1 uncultured Bacteroidales bacterium
AACAACAGATTTTAAACGTTATTTATACAAGAAAGTCTCTTGGGATAGCCGGATGGTCGGGATTGTTGGTGCACGAGGAGTTGGTAAAACAACTATGGTATTACAATATATTAAGGAAAATTTAGATAGTAAAAAAGCACTATATGTATCAGCTGATGATATGTATTTTGGTAAAAATAGACTTTTTGATTTAGCTGATTTTTTTTATAAAAATGCAGGAGAATATTTGTTTATTGATGAAATTCATAAATATAATGATTGGTCTCGTGAATTAAAAAATATTTATGATTCATTTCCCGGCTTGAAAGTTGTATTTACGGGTTCTTCTATACTTGATATTTTAAAAGGTTCGGCTGATTTAAGTCGTCGAGCAATAATTTACAAATTACAGGGACTCTCTTTTCGTGAGTATTTGAATTTTTTTCATAATAAAGAAATAAAAGTTTATTCTTTGGAGCAAATTATAAATAATGAGGTGAAACTTGATAATATTCAGCATCCTTTACCTTTATTTTATGACTACTTAAAACAAGGTTATTATCCTTTTGGAATTGAAAATGAAATGAATTTGCGTTTAGGTCAAATTATTGTACAAACTTTAGAATCTGATATTCCGCAATACGCAAATTTAAATGTAGGAACAAGTAGAAAATTGAAAAGATTACTTTCTATAATAGCCGAAAGCGTAC
Organism: uncultured Bacteroidales bacterium; assembly: GCA_964424425.1. Taxonomy (GTDB): domain Bacteria; phylum Bacteroidota; class Bacteroidia; order Bacteroidales; family SZUA-534; genus GH45. Next base: position 690 of record CAYRJP010000296.1, read on the forward strand.
CTTTTAAACCTAATTTTACCAAAATATCGGAAATGATTAGAGTTAGTCGAAATTCCTTAGATGACTATTTTTTATATATGGAAAAAGCCGGACTTATTGCACAGTTACGAAATGAAACAAGTGGCATTCGTGGATTAGGAAAAGTTGATAAGGTATATTTAGATAATACAAATATTATTTTTAATTTGGTTGGAGATAATTCAAATGTTGGAAATTTACGAGAAACATTCTTTTTTAATCAAATGCGAGTAAAGAATGAAGTGATATCTTCAAAAAAAGCTGACTTTTCAATTGATAAATATACGTTTGAAGTTGGAGGAAGAAATAAGCAACAAAGACAAATAAAAAAAGACTTTAATTCATTTATTGTAAAAGATGATATAGAATATGGTTATCTCAATGTTATTCCTCTTTGGGCTTTTGGATTAAATTATTGAAATATTCATTGAAAATAAAAGACACGAAAAATAGTTATATGTTTGTAAAAAAAT
>CAYRJP010000296.1:1280-3459 GCA_964424425.1 uncultured Bacteroidales bacterium
AAAAGAATAAACAGCAAGCGAGTGAATAAAAAATACTATTTATTAATATATGTTTTGTTAATTTCAATATCAAACGGTTTTGCCCAGAATTATCGTTTATTCAATGTTGATGCTTCAAAGTTTCCATATATTTCAGCCGATATTTTTGCCTACGGTGCCGATTACAATGCCGACTCATTACAAAAAAAAGATATAAAAATAACATCGCAAGGCACCGAATTGAATATTTTACGTTTTAAAGCTCCCAAAACAAAAATATTGCCTTTGTCGATTGTATTTACGCTTGATGTATCATCGTCGATGACGGGCGAAAGGCTTGATGTTTTAAAAAAAACAGCAAAAAATTTTATACAAAAAATTCCTCTTGAATATACCGAGATTGCCATTGTATCTTACAATTCGTATGCTACACTTAAATGTGATTTTACAAGTAATATAAACCTGCTGAACCACACAATAGATAATCTTACAGCCATTGGTGGAACTAGTTTTAACAATGCATTTTTCGATTTTCAATCGGGAGCATTATCTGTTATCCGAAATGCACGATACCGAAAGGTTATTATTTTTATTACCGATGGTCTTAGTAAAGTGAGTAACTCTGACGTTGTTGGTTTTGCCGTAAAAGATACCGTTATAGTTAATTGTATAACAATAGGTTTGCCAATAACGGAAGAACTTTCGGATATTGCGAGAGAAACTGGAGGCAGATATTACGAGAACTTACAATACGATTATCAAATCAGTGAGGCATTTGAAAAGATTTACTCTGATATTGAGGTTAACTCTATGGGAAAACTTTTGTGGAAAGATACATATTCGTGCGACTCTGTTCATTCCAATATCATTAAAATAAAATCGGACAGTTTTAAAATAACTTATCGTATTCCTAAACAAAAAGTAGGATTTGTTGAGGTTGCTCCGTCGAATGTCACTTTTAAGCAAACCGAAAAAAACAATATTGAGCAGATATATATTCGCGGAAATAATATCAACCTTAATATAACATCAATAACAGCTGAGGATACTGTATTTAAAGTGGATAATGCTGTTTTTCCCGTAAGGGCACAATTGAATAAATGGGTGCCGATACAATTATCTTATTCAAAGCAAGACAGTAGTTATGCTTTCGCAAAATACCGAGTATGCAATCCGGGTTGTAAAGATGTTTTTTTTACGGCATCAACAGCAGGAAAATTGAAATTGAAAATTACAAACCCTACGCAAAATGATGTTTATAATGCCGGCGACAACATTTCCGTAAGGTGGAAAGGGATAAATTACGGTTCACCCGTAAGTTTTTATTATAGAACAAAAAACAACAACCGGCAGATATATTTGAATACGGGAATCCGCTATAAAACAACGATTACAGCTCCTTTTGTTGATGGTATGATACAGATAACGGGCAAACTTACAAATGATATTGTTTTTGCCAATTTAATGAGTAATACTAATTTAATATTTACGCAAGACACTTTTACTCAGGCGATTTACAGCCCTGACGGGAAAGAGATTTTAACGGTAACAAAAAGTGGCGACATAAAGACATATAATACCGCATCGGCAAAACCGAATAAAAGTTTTGAGCTGCCACACAAAGGGCAAGTTGCTTATTTTAACAGGTTTAACCGAGTTTTGAGTTTCGACAGTTCTTTTATGTTTATCTATACAAATCGCAACGGTATGTTAGTAAAAAAAATATCGTTACAAAATAAAAAACTGTTAACTTCCATTGCTTTTATCGGTGGTAAAGAGTATTATACATCAAATTTTCAGCGAGGATGGAGCGTATCTTTTAATTACAGATATGAGAATTTTTCAGGTTGCTCCAACTCTGTTGATGAGGTGATAACTCCCAACGGAAAATTCGTTGTTAAGCGAAACAGTTCAAAAATAGTAGTAATAAATCGCAAAACAGGGAAAAAAATATTGACAATAAAAGTATCGGAAAATTTTGATAAAGCCTTTTTGCATGGCTCATCGCATTTTATAGCAGTGGCAGACAATAGCAATATCAGTGTGTATAACTTACCCAATGCAGAGTTGTCATACACTTTGTTTGACAGGCAATTTTTGCAATACGATCAATCGGGCAGATATTTACTTACCAAAAACAGTGATACAATATTTATAAATAATATTATTACAGGCGGTGATGTTTTTAATTTTAAAACAA
>CAYRJP010000297.1:0-3448 GCA_964424425.1 uncultured Bacteroidales bacterium
ATGATGTGGAAGAGGCTCAATGGAACTACCTGCTCGATGTGCTCGACCAAATGGTTGTGCAAAGTTCGCATTATACAACTTCTGCCGAAAAAACCGATTTTTTAACACGAACAGAACAGGTAATAAATTTTAAGGGACTCAACGGATTTTTAAAAACAGTAGTAAGCGGTAGTGCCGATACTGCTGTAAAATTAATTAAAGAGGAGTTGTTTAATCCTACCATAGTAAAGGACATTGTTTTTACCAACGAACAATCGTTGTTTGAACAAATTAATAACGATACCACATCGGTATTTACAATTCGCATAAGCAGTATGCACAAAAATTTGTTTAACAATCGCCGTTGGTTTCCGTTGCTTACGCGAATGATTTTTATTGATGATTCTCATACCTCAAAAAGCACAAATACATCGTTGGTATTTTGTTTTCACAATAAAATTATTCAAACTCTCAATAAAGTTCATACAAAAAAATTGGGAGCTTTGGCTAACAGCCAACTCAATTTACGTCTTATTCTCGAAAAAGTAAGCATTAAAAATCTGCAACACTTCAAGTCGCTTATTGAGAGTAAATTAAACGACTATAAAGAAGAGCTGGATTTATTAAAAAAAGAACAACTCGGCACAATTGATAGTCTTGAAAAGGATATAGTTCTGTTTAAATTCGATGAATTTTCGCGTCAAATACTTAAAGATAAATACTCTCTCGAAAAACTTCGCGATTATATTGATATGATTATTAATTGCACAAATCACGAAAGTTTAAAAAAACAGAACAAACGCTTTATTCAAGAGTTTGAAGAGAGAACAAAAAAATATTTTTATTCGGAAAACGATAATGTGCAAATTGCTACAATTGTAGAAGGTGGCGGACGTAACCAGATAAAAACTTACGGTGAATATTTATTGCAACGAAAAATAAAAGCCGTAGATAAAAGTATTGCCGAACGTTGCCGGATAATTCTGGATGTTATACCCGACTCTTATCAGAGAATTCTGAAAAATCATTTTCATAAAAATTTCGGAATAAATCTGTTTCTCGAAAAGTATAAGGAGTATCTTATAAAAGCCGAAAACGAAGCCGACAACAAGGGGCGTTTTACCAACTTTTTAATTGATTTGGGCATTTACGAAAAGTATAAATTACTAAACTCAAAAGAACAGGATATTATAAAAGAGTTTATCAGTAATCTTGCTAACCTCAATAAAACATCAATATCGGACGATGTGCAAATGATAATTCGCGATGTGCTGTTCGGAAAAGAGGATAAGGTATTAAAGCCATATATACTTTTCAATAAATATTCATCGTGGGAATATATGGATTTATTTCCTACCGACAGGTTCGATATCAATCCGTTTGATATGGAAATAGGTATCGACAGCGAAGGACGAATTGATTACGACAGGCTTACAACCCGTCTTGAAAGAATGAAAAAAACCTTTCAAGTGTTTGACGAAACAGGAAACTTGTGGGACAGCTTTTGCGAAAATCTGACTATAGTAATCAACGACCCCGCAAATCCGTCGGGATATTCCGATTTCAATAATCAGTCGCTTTTGCGTTTTCTTAAATTTATCGGCATAAGCCGCATAACACTGTTTTTGGATGAGGCATACAACGACTCGGTAAAAACCACTGACGACAACGAACCGAAATGGCGAACCATTTCGCGGTATATAATGAACAACTTAAATCAGCAATATGCCAGAATAAATGTTGTTTCGTCAATTTCCACAACAAAAAATTTAGGTGCCACAGGCGACCGCTTAGGTTCACTTATTGCAACACCCGCAAAAAAAGATGTTATTGATTTTGCCCGCAAGCAAAACAGTGTCGAAAAAGGAAATACCAACTCGCTGTTTATGCTTGTGAATATTCTTGAAAATGCACAGTTGGCAAAATCAATAAAAGACCATCTTGAAGAGCGATTGCCGAAAAACGCATCCAGAAATAAAATTAAACAACGGATAGAAAAATATATTATTTCGGAGATTGAGAGTTATCGGAAAAAGCAAAACTCAAAAAACAGCAAAGAACTGTTGCGATTTTCACCATTTGAAGGCAGTCCGCTTCATATATTTTTGCTCAATGAGCTTGTGGCTCTTGATAAGCTCGATGTGCTTGAACTGCCCGACGATTTTAAATATAAAAACGAACCGTTTTTTACCTATTATCAAAAACAGCTTGTAAAAGATATTAATGCTTTCAGAGTAAATAAAAATTTCAGAGACGAAGCGTTACATAGACTTAAAATAGCCAAAGAAACCGCTACCGAACTGTTGGAAGGAGAATTTAATGAATATGCAAAAATCATAGCATCCGACGGCTCTTACCTGTTTAATATACAGTTGAATAACTTTTTCTCGTATCAAGATTTAGAGAAGTTTACAAAAAAACTTGCCGAAATGCGAGGAATTGCTGTAATTCCTTACCAAACGGGCTTTTTACGCTTTTCAATGGGCGACTATCTCGACGGAACTGCAAAAGGTTACGATATTTTCCGAAAGGAATTTAAAAATGCCTTGGAGATAGTTCTGAAATATTGGGTGAAATTTTACAACGCTAAAAACGATATTGCAAACAGTGAATTAAGTTCCGACGACATTTTAGACAAGCTGTTTTATGCAAAATCCGACCGCGAGTTTATTAAGCAAGTTTTAGACGATTTTCATATCATAAAAAATCTTACAAAAACACAAAACAACACCTTGCGAATAAACAACAAATGGACGTTGTATCACGCTTCTCCGTCGATGAGCGGGGTTAGCATAAATTCTATCGGCGACTCAAAAAATGCGGTAATAGAGTTTTCAAACGATGTGGGCAAATGCTCCACATTAAACGAATTTATCAGCAGTGTGGCATTTACATCAATTTATGAAAATTTGCTTCCGCAGATATACAAAAATATACCGATGATTAAGCACTTAGACTTTGGAACTGTGCTTGCTCGCTACGGAAAAGCAACTTTATTAAAATACATAGAAAACAAACTGAATTATCAACCCACCGATTATGTATTAGATTCTTTGCAAGACAATATAATAATGGCGGAAATTCTTCTCGAAATGGAAAATATTCTGTTTTCGCCTGCCAAAACAAAAATTTTAGCACTGTCGGCTACCGGAAAACACGACGATGATATTGCCCGTCTTGAAGGGTTTAATATGATTATGCGTAAGCATATTCAAGAGCTGATGTTACATTTTAATTTACCGTTTGAACTGAATCCGGTAGAACCGGCTCTTACCGAATTAACCGGAAAAACCATTGAAAAGTTTGAATTTGTAATAGGTAAAAAAACATCTGACATAAATGCGGCTTACTTTTTAAAACGGCTGTCTGCCGATATTTACAATAAATTTATTGACGAAAATATTGAAACGGGTGTTAAACTTTACGGAAAAATTGAAGAGATAATCAATCAAAAGGTTCTTGATACAAC
>CAYRJP010000298.1:0-3433 GCA_964424425.1 uncultured Bacteroidales bacterium
CAATCTTTTTGTTGTTTCTGAATATATAAAATGATACCACCAAATAAAAAATTCACTGAATATTATTTCTTTATCATAACCTAATTCTGTATAAATCCTTTTTAAATAAGGTTTATTTTTTTCTAAAATATCAATCAATGCAGGTAAAAATACCATTGCCATTTGATTATAAAAAATATCAAAATCCTTTTTACTAAAATAATGTATATTTTTGTTTTTGTAATCTTGCCAACCAATATTAGATTTTATCCTTGCATTTCCATACACTCCGATATAAATTGTATCGTTATTTTCTAATCCTTGATTTCCATAAATTCCGAAAGGTTCTGTATTTTCTGTTGTATCTTTTTCAAGAATAGCAAGATAATAGTGTTTTCCATTCCTCAGTGGTCTTTCTTTTTTTAAAAATTTTCTTTCTACATTTCCTATTTGCCCCATATCCAATAAAATATCACTTATGTAGAAAAACGACAAATCATAAAATGAGTATTTTTTAGATATATCCATTTGTGAATGGATTTTTTTTATTTCCGGTATTATCACTTTTATACTGTCAGCTATTTCATTTGCAACTTTTTGTGATTTCTCAATTAAGATATTCCCTATTTTCAACGGGAAAATTCCCATTGACGGAATATAAACGTTATTAGTTTTTTTCAGCAATCCGTTTTTTACTAATAATTTGATATTTTTGTCTATTGTAAAACTATTCCATTCAAAATATTCCTCTATTTTATTTGTGGAAATTTCATAATGTAACGCTATTAATAATAAATCAAGGCTATCTCTTGAAATATCAATTTCAGGATTATTATTTCCTTTTGAAATCTGTTTAACTTCAAATGTTGAATTTACAATATTTTTTAAGTCCCTTCTATTTTTTACTGAACAACTCCCTAATATTAAAAGAAGTAAAACTGTTTTCGAAAATTTTATTCTATATTTCATTACTTTTTACTCTCTGCTTTTTCAGAAGCCAAATACTAAACTGCTAGATACTTACCTTTAACTTTACAAACTTTCAACTTTCAACTCATTGTATATCTGAATTACTGTTTTCCCCAATAATATGACTGTATTTATTATATAAAAACGATATTATCAAAAGTATAACTCCCAACAGCACAAATACTGCTGTTTTTGCTCCGTTCGAAAGATGCGATAAATCGTAAAACAACAATTTTATTAATGTAATACCGAAAAGTATAAATGCCGCCAATCGCAAATGCTTTTTATTTTTCCAAATACCCAATATTATTAACGCTAACGAATATACACCCCATAAAATACTAAGTCCCAATTTGTTAGATGTTTCAAAACCTGATAGTTTTAAAATATTTATAAATTCACTGCTTACAATACACAAAATAGAGATATATAAAATCAACTCTGTCCATACTTTTGCTTTTTCGGAAATATATTTCTGCTTTGCTCCGCTTGTAAATGCAATTAACAATAAAGTTGCAAAAATATACGACACGTAACGAATAGCAATGTTAAATACTCCCATTGTATAGTATTGCGACAGTGTTTGTTGTAAATAATAATCTCTCAGTGCCGACAATGCTCCAAGCGATTGTATAAGAAAGAAAACAACAGCCGTTGCATTAAATCCCAAAAGAATTTTTCCGGTTAACTTATTTTTAAAATATTTAATATTTAAAAATGTAAAAGCCGATAAAAACAACATTGAATAGTTTATTATCCAAACTGTTTTAAACCATTTAAAACACTGATTATGATAATCGACAGTTGCCGTTGATACTAATGAGTTATCGTATAATCTACCGAAATACAGCGATATTTCGAGCCTAAACATAAAATACACCGACAAAATAAGAACAACAAAAGGCAAATAAACAAACAATTTTGTCAAATCCGATTTAAAAATATTATCAGGATGTAAATACTTTTTATTTCGACTTATAAATACGATAACCGCAAAAAATATAACAAACAGTAACGACGATAAAAAGTTAAAATTAACTATCGGCAACATTTCATTGTTTAAGCCATTTTCAACATAAACCGACCAATCTTGAACTATACCGAAAAAAGACAAAAGCATCAACGGATAAGATATTCTCTCATAAAAAACAACACCTTTTGTCCGTCCTATCCAAAACAGCAAAGCCCCTTCTCCTGCCCAAAGCAATGTTACCCAATTGCCTGTAAACTGAACAGGAACAGCTATTGTTATAAAAACAATCACCAATCCAACAATAAGATAAAACAGATTTCTGTCGGCAAGTTTACGACTGTAAATTATTAACCCCACAGCCGAATGAATCACAGCATTAAACAAAGTAAACAAACCTAGATAACCGGTTAAAACAGAACTGTTGTAAAATACGGCATAACCCAATCCGTAAAAAATAAACGAGTTAGCCAACAAAACCAATACATCCGCCGCCTGATACTGTTTTTTCCATTTTAATTTATAAATAATAAAAGTAAAATAAGCAGTTAAAAAAAACAGAAATAAAAACAGTAATGTTGTCAATAAGTTTATATCGTTGTTGCGTTCAACCCAATACCACGCTGCAAAAATCAACCAAGTTACTCCCGATGACACATAATACAAAGGTTTCCAATATTTTTTAAATGCTATTGCAAGCACTCCCAAATTGATAATAGCCATATAACTAAACATAGCCGCTACATTGTCGCTGTTTTTAGAAAGTAAAAACGGCACGGCATACGCTCCCACCAAACCAATATGAGCAATTATCTGATTGTTGTAATTAAATGCAACATACACCGTAAATGCTATAAAAATCAGCATCATTGCAAATGCAATAACATGTGGAATCATTTCATAAAAATCGTAAGCAAAAAAAGTGGTAAAATACATTATCGCCATTGCTCCACTCACAAGAACAGCACTGTAATTGTTATAATTTTTTTTCAATTTCCAACCGACAGCCAAAAATCCCAAACCCGCAATATATCCCGACAATATCCTGATAACAGGTGTCACCATTCCCTTTTCGATAGAATATCGTATTCCTATTGCTATACCTATCAAAATAATTATTATTCCTATTTTACTTATCAGGCTTTCGCCGATAAACTTCTCAATATCAGACCTTAGCGAAAAAACATGCTTTTTTTTCCGGTTATGTATTTTTTTTGATACTTCCTCCGATTTAACTTTTGGCGATTGTTTTTCAGATTCAATAGGTTTAATAATCTCTTTGTGAGATTCTGTAAATTCGGCATTTACAATTTGTTCTTGCTGCTGAATATCCTCTGTTGCACGCAACTTATTCAATTCATGTTTTATTTTATCAATCTCATCTGATAACTTACCCTGCTGTTTCTCTACTTTGTAAAGTTTTACAAGCAGTTTATATATTTTTTTATCGGTTGTGCTCATTACAACAAATATTAATTTCGTCTTTTTTTATTCAAATATACATATTTAACCCGA
>CAYRJP010000299.1:0-3425 GCA_964424425.1 uncultured Bacteroidales bacterium
TCCGAAATCCTTCGGAGTAAACTAGCCTCCGTGCTTATTTCTTTATTATCGCATTACCGCATTCATTGTATCATTACATCATTGAACCATTACATCATTGTATCATTAAACTATTCATACAATAACACATGCGGTTCTTCTCCTTTTATACAATATCCTCTGAACATTCCTGCCGTATTAAAAGGCATATTTATATTTCCGTTTTTGTCGATACAGATAACACCGCCGTCTCCGCCAATTTTTTTCAATTCGTTTATTACATCAGATGATGCAGTTACAATGTTTTGATGAAGATATTTCATTCGAGCCGAAATGTCGTATGTTACGTTGTAACGAATAAAATATTCGCCGTGTCCTGTTGCCGACACAGCACAAGTATTATTGTCGGCATAGGTTCCCGCCCCAATAACAGGCGAATCTCCTATCCTACCGTATTTTTTATTTGTCATTCCGCCTGTTGACGTTCCTGCTGCAAGATTTCCGTATTTATCCAAAACCACACAACCTACGGTTCCATGTTTTTCGGCATTGTTTTTTTCTTTATTTAATACCTTTTGTAAGCTGTTCCAACGTGCTTGCGTAAAAAAATATTTTGGCGAAACAATATCAAGATGTTGTGCTTTTGCAAACTGTTCTGCCCCTTTTCCCGAAAGGAAAACATGTTCTGAGTTTTCCATTACCGCATAAGCTGCCGTAATAGGATTTTTTATGGTAGTAACTCCTGCTACGGCACCTGCGTTTTTTGTTTTACCGTCCATAATTGAAGCGTCAAGCTCATTTTTGCCGTTGTGGGTAAAAACAGCACCTTTGCCTGCATTAAAAAGCGGTGAATCTTCTAAAATATTTATTACCACAACTACAACATTTACAGCCGAATCGCCGGTATTGAGTTTTGAAATACCCGTTTGTAAGGCTTCGTAAAGTTTAGCTTTGTATTTAGCCTCTTGTTCAGCAGTGAACATACCTTTTTTTATGTATCCCGCACCTCCGTGAATAACCAATCCGTAAGTATTGTTACTTTTGCTTATTGTATCGGTGATATTTTGTGCTTCTTGCGACTCTTTTAAAAAATTATTATTTACTGATTTAATAACAGGTATTAAAAGTAACGGAAAAGCTAAAAACAGTAGTATGAAAAGATACGGACGAATGTATTTTGTATTCATATAAAATATAATTTAATCATTTAAAATTACCATATTTTTTTTATAGTTGTTATTTTTATCCGTTTAAAAAGATAAGGATAACCAAAAATACTTAAAAATGCGAGAAAGATTATCAATAATAGTTAAATCCATTGTTTTTTGGCTTGTGTATTTTATTTTGCTTAAAGCAATATTTATAATTTACAATCATAGTTTTACAAAAGATATACCTGCAAGTAATATTTTCGGAAGTTTTCTGCACGGATTTAAACTTGATATGTCTATGACGGGATATGTTATCTTTTTTCTTGCCTTTTTTCTTGCTTTTCTTATCCCTTTCGGGAAAAAGGTAAATTTACGATTTATAAAAACATACACTTTTATATTTATATTTTTATTTACAATAATCTCAATTGTTGATATTGAACTGTATAAAAACTGGGAATTTAAAATTGATAATACTGTTTTACTTTATTTAAAAACACCCAAAGAGAGTTTAGCGTCAACACCTGTTTGGCTGATAATGTTGCTGGCTTTATTGTCGGGGATAATTATTTGGTTATCAAATAAATATTTCAACAGATGGATAATAAAAGATTTAAGTAAAACTAAACCGGCAAAATGGTATTTTATTCCTGTAATGTTGTTTATTGCTGCAACAATGATAATACCTATTCGCGGAGGTTTCGGCATTGCTCCCGTAAATCCGGGCACAGTGTTTTTCAGTGAACATCAATTTGCCAATCACGCAGCAGTAAATACTGTTTGGAATTTCGGTTCGTCGCTTGCTCATAATAAAGAGATTGAGAAAATAACATTTATGCAAGACAAACAGGCACATAAGTATGTTTCTGAGTTATTGTCGAAAACAGACAACAGTGTTACAAAACTGATTGACGGCGATAATCCCAATATTTTAATTATTTTACTGGAAAGTTTCACCGCAAATATTATAGAGCCTCTTGACGGAGTAAAAGATGTAACACCTAATTTTACCGAGATAGCAAAAAACGGTGTGTTTTTTAATAATTTCTACGCCGCCGGTGATCGTAGCGATAAAGGTATTGTAGCTGTTTTAAGCGGTTACCCTGCACAACCTACATCATCGATAATAAAATTTACAAGTAAAGCTGAAAAGCTGCCCCATTTGAGTAAAATGCTTGAAAAAGACGGTTATTCAACAGGCTTTTACTATGGCGGAGAAATTAATTTTGCAAATATGAATTCTTACTTTGTAAGTGGTGGCTACGACACGTTGGTAACATTGCATAATTTCTCAAAAAAAGATATGAATTCAAAATGGGGTGCTCACGACCATGTTGTATTTCAAAGGCTTTTTGATAATTTACAAAAAACAAAACAACCGTTTTTCAGAGTTATGTTTACTCTCAGCAGTCATGAGCCTTTTGAAGTGCCTCATAAAAGTAAATTTACGGGATTTGACAATGAGCAAAAGTTTTTTAATGCGGCAAATTACACCGACAGTTGTTTGGGTGATTTTATCAACAAAGCAAAACAAACTACTTGGTGGAACAACACTTGGATAATACTTGTTGCCGACCACGGAATACGCTTGGTTGGTAATATTCCTTACAATTCGTCGCAAAAATTCCGTATTCCTATGGTATGGACAGGCGGTGCTGTGGTAAAAGATACCGTAATAAGCAAAACCGCATCGCAAACCGATATCCCGCTGATGATTGGTAATCAGTTGGATAAGGATTTTAAAGGTTTTAATTTTAGTAAAGATGTATTGAAAAATCAAAATGCTTTTGCGTATTTTGCTTATAACAACGGATTTGGTTTTTATACCGATACAGCGGGTTTTGTATGGGATAATACGGGAAATAAGTTTATTGAGAAAAACAATGTAACCTCTGAATTTGAATTGAAAGGAAAAGCATTTTTACAGGAATTACTCAAAGATTTTAACAATAAGTGAATTGTGTTGAAAGTTGAAAGCTAGAGACTAGAGACTAGAGACTAGAAACTAGAGACTAGAGACTAGAGACTAGAGACTAGAGACTAGAAACTAGAAACTAGAGACTAACAGTCTAGTATCTAACAGTCTAGCATCTAACAGTCTAGCATCTAACAGTCTAGTATCTAACAGTCTAGCATCTAACAGTCTAGTATCTAACAGTCTAGCATATAACAATTTTTACTTGCCTGTTACTTCAATTTCTACACGGCGGTTTTTTTGTCTTCCTTCTTCGGTATCGTTATCTGCAATAGGTTTGGTATTTGAATGTCCTACATATCTTACTCTGTTATAACCAT
>CAYRJP010000300.1:0-3424 GCA_964424425.1 uncultured Bacteroidales bacterium
TCTTGTTTAAAATGTTAAAATTTTCATAAAAGTAATTCAAAAAGAAGATACTGCAAATATTTTTAAAAACAATTTAATAAAAATCCCCCAAGTCTTACTAATTTTAAGACTTTATTTAAAAATATACTACACCTTATCCTTTTCAAACAATAATAATTATAATTTGTTTATTTTTTGTAAACAAGTTTATTTTGTTTTATTGCAGTTTCATAATAAAATACTATTTTAGACAAAATAAATATTACCATAAATTAATTAATATACATGAAATCATTTTATATAATAATAACATTATTTACATTAATAATTGTTAATTTATCTGCTCAAACATACAGAGAATTAAGTAAAGCCGAGCAAAACCAAGTTGACCGATTAAATGAAATGGCAGAACTATATATAAATGATAATGATGCTGAGAATGCAGGACTGACATATAGTAGAATAGCTTTTATTTATTGGAAAGCCGGAAAGCCAAGAGAGGCTATTGATAATTTTATTTCATCATCGGAATATTATCTTCAAAAAAATAAATTTAACGAAGTAAAAAATATATATTCTAATCTTGGCGTAATATATACAGACTTAGAAGAGTTGGAGTTTGCTCTTGAATATTTTAAAAAAAGTCTTACCATTCGCCGAAAGATAGGTGATAAAAAAGATATTGCCGCAGGACTGATTGATGTTGCTTATATTTTACAAGCAATGGGATATTATGATGATGCAAATGAATATTTAAACGAAGCATTAAGTATATCTACTAAACAAAAAAACTCAAAACTTATTCTCGATTGTTATCAAATGCTTGCTACTAATTATGATGCCATGGGTAATATAAAAAAAGCCAATGAGTATAACAACAAAGCTGAGTCATTTCAAAATTACATTCAAGAACAAAGTATAAAACAAGAATATACCGAACAAATTATTGAAACTAAACAAGAGGTTGTAAAAACTGAAAGAGAAAAAGAATTAGCTAAAGAATTGTTTCTTGTAAAACAAAAACTTTATATGCGACAGAAAGATTCTTTTAAAATAACTATACAATCGAAACAAGACAGTTTATTTAGAGCCGCTCAACTTGCCAAACTTAAACAAAAAGAGGTTGAAAACTTGCTTAATAAGCAAAAGGTTCAAGAGTTGACGATAAAAGAACAAGAAGCAAAAGCAAAAAACCAAAGACTTACCATTATTATGATTACCGGTGGTTTTATTTTAATGATATTTTTAGCTTTTGTGATGCTAAGAGCAAACAGACAAAAGAAGAAAGCCAATATAAAACTTGAAAAACAAAACAAAGAAATTGAAGAAAAAAGTGCTCAACTCAGCAATGCATTGAAAAAAATTGCTCATCAAAATCAAAATATTAAGCAAAGTATTAACTATGCCAAAGGTATTCAACAAGCAATGTTACCCAAACCCGAACAATTTAATAAATTATTTAAAGACAGTTTTATTTTGTTTAAACCTCGTGATATTGTAAGTGGAGATTTTTATTATTTTAAAGATGTTGATGCCAAATCGGATATTTTTAAAATATTCGGTATGCACAGGCTTGACAATACTGATAAAAAAGAAGATAAAACAAAAGAAAAAAAGATTGTTATTAGTGCTGTTGATTGTACCGGACATGGTGTTCCTGGTGCATTTATGAGTATGATAGGTTATAATTTGCTCGAAGATATTACCTTTAAAGGTATTACCAGACCCGATTTGATTCTTGAAGAGATGCATCGTGGAGTTAGAACAGCTCTAAAACAAAAAGAAACTAATAATCAAGACGGTATGGATATGGCTGTTTGCGTTATTGATGTTAAGAAAAAAACTATGGATTTTGCCGGTGCCAAAAATCCAATAATATATATTCAAGATGATAAAATAACTCAAATAAAAGGCGACAAAGACGGTATTGGCGGTAAATCTGACGATCATAAATTCAAATATCATACTATTGATATTAGCAAACTTACGTATGTTTATCTTTTCTCTGATGGTTATATTGACCAATTTGGCGGTACTCAAGGACGTAAATTTATGATAAAACGATTTAGGGAGTTATTATTTGACATACACTCTAAACCCATGAAAGAGCAAAGAGACTTTTTAGACAAAACTTTTGTCGAATGGATTGGAAAAGATTATAACCAAATTGACGACGTATTGGTTATGGGTTTTAAAATTGATTTATCGTAATCTTTACGTTTTGTTATGATAAATTTTTTACTTTAATATTAAAGATTATACTGTTATTTTAATAAATAATTCAAAATATATCAGGATTTGTTCTTTGAATTCAGCATTTATAAAAGTGTTAAAAGCCACATCAAAGACGACTATAATATAGTGGTGTGTGGATATTGAACTTTTATATTGATAATAATTAGTCACTAAATTTGTGATAAAACTATATTAAATTAGGTTAAAACAAAGATTAAGAATATTAAAATATAAATATCCCGAAAATTAATATAAAAAAGAGTAATTAATGAACCACTATCAAATTATAAAGTATTTTTATTTATCGATTATTTTGTTATTTATAACAAGCTGTGATATATCTTCACTATCTGACAATGAAATTACGGATCTTTCAGTTATAAAAGCAAAAATTATAATTGAAGAAACTTATAACGGCTCAAACATTGTAAAGGTTTTTTTAAGTGACGGAAAAAAACAAATAATCAGCAAAAACATTAAAGTAAAATTAAACGGTAATTTGCTGGAATTTTGGGTGATAAACGAACTTTATTATTCTACAAAATCTTATTATACAAATCTTACCACAAAACCAAATGAATTTTGCTCAGAAGAGAAATACCTTCGTAGTAATTCGTATTATTTCGAAATAATTTTACCGGATAGTACTATTTATCCTTTAGCTTATATTAAACCTATAAATCAAATTGATATAGATAACTTTAAATTCAGTATTCCTAAAAGTATTCCAAAAAACAAAGACTTTATTTTACAATGGCAAAACTTAAATTTTTATCCGGTTTTATTAACTATTGATAAACACTGTAAAACAAAAAAAATAAAAGAATATAATAAAACACAATCCTCAAAAATAACAAGATTGCAAAAAACTATAAATTCATCCAAAGGCAAATATTTTGTTCCTATTTCTTTTTTTGAAGATTCATTAACTATTGCCGAAAATCTAAAAATTAAATTTAGTTACGAAAACACAGGGTTGATAAATCCTGAATTAATTAAAGGAAGTAATATTTCTTATAAATTTATTTTAGAAAAAGAAGTTTCTCTTAATAAATAAACTTTCAACTCATTATCGCATTATATCATTCATGATTATTTTTCTATCTTATAATAAAATACTCCATTTTTTGGACTTTTAATTATCTCATCTTTTATCAATCTTTTTGTTGTTTCTGAATATATAAAATGATACCACCAAATAAAAAATTCA
>CAYRJP010000301.1:0-3423 GCA_964424425.1 uncultured Bacteroidales bacterium
AATGCCGTAAGTTCACTATTTCACAACTCCTACTGCATAAGTCGGGTTTAATTTTTAAAATTTTTGAAGATATTTTCCGGTAAAATCAATACTTTTAACTTTTAGTTAATTTTATTTAGGACGGGATTGCAATAAAATCTATAAATTGTGTAAAATAAAACATCCGAAGTAAAATATCACTTCGGATGTTTTTAATTTATCAGTAAAAATAAGATATTCTATTTCATCTGATTAATTTTTACTTTTTAGTTGCCAGATGGAACCGCATGATAAAAAATAATCATTGTCATGTGTGTTAATAATTATTTTTATCATGCTTATTTCATCTGTTTATAATTTAATTTTCAATTGCCATATGGAACACCCTATTTGTTAATTTACACTTTCAATTTCGCAATTTTGCTATAATCATTTTCGAATGTATAAAAAAACATATCATGGATGTTTCATTCTTTTACAAAATATTATTGTTTAATTATTTTCATAAAAGAACTTTCGCCACTATTGTTTTTTAATTTAAGAATATAAATTCCTTTTTGATAAGAAGACATATCAAAAGTAACAGTATTTTCTATAGCTTTTTTTGTGATTACTTTACCTGAAACATTTAATATTTCCATCTCTTGTTTTCCTTCAACTTCAATATAAAGAATGTTATTTACAGGATTCGGATAAGCAATTATTTTTGTATTTGAAAGTTCAATAATTTCATCTGTTATCACTCCGCTACCGCTTACTGAAATAGTATTTTCACCTGAATTAGCATTAGAATTAACTGTTATTACACCGTTATAATCTTTTACTTCGGTAGGAGCAAATGTAATTTCAACTTCTTTATTTGTACCGGCAGCAATTTCTCCGCTTGTCCAATTTGCCGTATAACCATCGGGCAAGTCAACACTTGTTATTGTAAGAATTGCATCTCCCGTATTGTCTATTGTTAAAATTCTTTCAGGAGTAGAATCTATTTTTACATTTCCAAAAGCGAGGTCTCCACTCAAAGAAATAACAGCTGCAATTCCTTTGCCACTTACTGAAATAGTATTTTCACCTGAATTAGCATTAGAATTAACTGTTATTACACCGTTATAATCTTTTACTTCGGTAGGAGTAAATGTAATTTCAACTTCTTTATTTGCACCGACAGCAATTTCTCCACTTGTCCAATTTGCTGTATAACCATCAGGTAAGTCAATACTTGTTATTGTAAGAGCTGCATCTCCCGTATTACCTATTGTTAAAGTTTTATTAACAGTTGTATTTACCACAGTATTGCCAAATGTCAAATCACCGGTTAATGATATAACAGGTGCCGATACTCCTGTTCCGCTTACATTAATAGAATCTAATCCGAATGTTGCATTAGAGTTCACTTTTATTATACCGTTATAATCTTTTGCTTCGGTAGGAGCAAACGTAATTTCAACTTCTTTATTTGCATCTGCGGCAATATCTCCGCTTGTCCAATTTGCTGTATAACCATCGGGTAAGTCAATACTTGTTACTGTAAATGATGCATTACCTTCATTACTTATGGTAAGTATTTTTGTAGCAGTAGTATTATTATCAATACTGCCAAAAGATAAATCTCCGGATAATGAAATTACAGATGTTCCGGGATTTAATGAAAATTGTGCTGTATATGATCTATTATAAAAACTTTTTACTGTATCACCTGCTTCGTATATATTATCATAATTATCTTTCCAATTATCAAAAACGGCTCCTTCTTTTGTGGGACTTGGCAATATAATTCCTGCAAAATCACTATTTATAGTAAATGCATTCGATCCGATATAATTTAAATTTTCAGGGACAACAATACTATCAATTTCATTATCATAAAATGCATAATCACCAATATGTTGAAGATTTGAAGGTAGCTGAATCTCTTTAATTCCTTTTTTGGCAAAAATACCTGTAACCTTATTATAATTAATTTTTTCACCGTCAGCTATACCAATAATTTTTTCACCGTCTAATGTGTCGGGTATTATTATATATTTAACACTAAAATCATAAAAACAAGAATCTATATAACCATTATTTACATATACCTCTTCGTCGGTAAGAGTATGTATTATTTTTGCCGAATAAGAAATATACATATTCATTTTTATTGTAGTTCCCGCTTTAATAAGTTTACCATCACCGGTTAACCAGTATTCATATTCGTTATTTGGTGGCAAGGGTAATGTTATACTGTCAATGTGATTCCATCCAAAACCAAAACTGCCGATGTAAGTTACACTATTCGGTAAATCTATATTATCAAGATCGTTGTCGTAAAATGCATAATCACCGATTGATTTTACTCCGGCAGGTAGTGTTAAACTTTTTATAGAATTGTACTTAAAAGCATAATTCCCTATTTTTTTTATTACCGAAGGCAATACCAATGATTCTATTTTTTTTTCGGCAAATACTCCATTAAAACTTGATTTAATACTTAATACCGCATAACCGTCTAATGTATCGGGTATTATTATATCGTGATAGCCATTTTCAAAATCATAAGTACATTCCGTAAGAACACCATTACTATCAACAACTACATCATCATCAGTTAGTATATATACAATTTTTGCTCTGTAAGATAATGAAGATACATATTTAATTGTAGTATCAGCAGGATAGGTTTTTTCATCACTATCTATCCAACATTCAAATCCTGCATCAGGTGGTGTAGGTAATGTTATACTATCTATTCCGTTCATACTAAATGCATATTCTCCAATATATTTCAAACTGTTTGGTAAAACAATCGTATCAAAATCAAAACTATTGCCACTAAATGCTCTCGCTCCGATTTTTACAATACTATCAGGTAAAATAACAGAATCTAAATTATTACTATAAAAAGCATTTTCTCCTATTGTTTTTAAACCGGAAGGTAATATTACATTCTCTATATTACGTTTTGCAAATATTTTAGGAGTAAATGCATTATCATTATCAATACCTTTAACGGCTTGACCATCTAATGTATCAGGAATAATAATATTCTTAACGGAAAAATCATAAGTACATTTTGTTATTATTCCGTTTGTTACTTCTACATCATTATCTGTTAGGGTGTATTGTGCTTGAGTAATAAAGACACTTGCCGTTAACAACAATAATGTAACTAACATTTTTTTTACTAAATTTTGTTTCAATTTTTTAATAGAAACATAAATTGATTCTCTTTTAATTTTGTGGTTTTTTCTCATTTTTGTGGTTTTTAGTTTATTAATTTATATTCGGAATTTTTCGTAAAGTTCGTTCATTCAATAACGAAAACTATTAAACCATGATGATTTTCGAAAAATGTTTTTCAATTATACAATAAATGTTTTAATATTTAAAATAAAAAATAAAAATATTAGCATTCTAACGGCAAAGAATATTTAATCATCTCATTTTTTATATTTTCCACAAAAA
>CAYRJP010000302.1:0-3417 GCA_964424425.1 uncultured Bacteroidales bacterium
TCCTCTTTTTTACAGGAAGTAAAACCAAGGAAACCTGCTAATATAATTAGCATTAAGAAATTTAATTTTTGTGTCATAGTTATAAAATTTACTTGTTATTAATTAATTTATCTATTTCAATATTTAAACTGACAAAATACCGTCTGCCCGGATTTGTTGATGTGTTGAAGGTTACCATTTCGGGTGTAAAATCAAATAGATTGTCAATGCCGAGAACCAAGTTTACAGCGTTGTAGAACCGCTGACTAACCGTTAATTTCCATAGAGAATAAGCATCGTAATGAACTTTGTAATACGCCTCTACTGTTTTACCCCGATATTCTACTTCGTCGGAAACATTGAAGTTTTTTGCCCCGATATATTTGCCTGTAATATTTGCTGTTAAATTGTATATCCCTTTGGTAAATCTGTATTCCAACTGCATATTTGCCGTGTGCGGACTTATGCTCGACAAACGAACTCCCATCTGATAATCGTTATTATTTACATACGAATACGCTCCTTTGAACATAAGCGATTTAGTAAGTTTTAATTTTAACAGGTAATCAATTCCCAAAAGACTTGACTTTTCAATGTTTTCGTATTGATATACTGTTTGGTTGGCACTCCAAATGCCTTGTATTTTGTTTCGGAAAAGATTTTTATAAACGGTAAGCGATGTATTTATCCACGATTTTGAAAGTTCGGCGGAAAACGAGAAATAATTATTTGTTTCGGGTTTTAAATTTTCATTTCCTTTAATAACGAACATTCCCAGATGGCTCCAATTCATATACAATTCTTTCAAACTTGGCGAACGGTAGCCTGATGCATAATTTAACCTTAACGTAAAAGGCAATAATTTATACATTGCTGAAATTTTTGGTGTAAAATGGCTACCGTAAGCCGTGTGATATTCGCCTCGCAGACCTGCAATAATATTTAGTTTTGAGTTGAAAGTTATGTCATCTTGTAAAAACAACACCGAGTTTGAAACTTTTTTCTCCTGCATTTCGCCAAAAACAAACATATCCGAAAGCAAACTCTCGTGCAAATATTCCATTCCGGCGGTAAGCATTTGTTTGTCCTTGATTTTAACACTTCCCGATATTTTCGGATTTTTATACTGATGACTATAATTTAACCTACTGCTGTCAAGTGTTTCGAGAAAATCGTATTTGTTGTATGTATCGGAATGGTATGAAAAAATCAGGTTCTTTGTTTCCGACGGCTGATATTTTGCTTTTAAACCGTAAGAAATATCTTCGTATTTATCGTGCTTATTATCTCGGTTGAAATCGTATTTATGATGCAAATAGTAACCTCCTTTCGCCTCAACACTTAATTTATTGCTGAAATTATAACTGAATAACTGATTAACCGAATAGTCGGCAGAACCTTCTATTCCAATAGGTTTAGTGTTTAATGGTTCGTAAATTACCGTATCAATATCAATAAATTCTTTTGTTAATGATTTGCGGTCGTATAATTGATAAGCATCGGTGCTTTTTGCCGTGAAACTTGTTTTTGAACTGATTTTTTTAAGATTAAACCCAAACAGTCCGCTTATATTCAGATTTGGTTTATCAAGTTTGCGTTTGAAACTGTAATCGTCATCGTTTTGTTTTAAATCGGGATAATTTATTTCGTTATAGCCCGAATAATTTGCAGAGATATTTCCATAAAACTTTTTTCTTGATTTTTTGGTAATAATATTGATAACCGCACCCATTGCCTGAGAACCATACAGAGCCGACGAAGCACCTTTTACAATTTCGATACGTTCTATATCGTTTGTATTCAGTCGTGAATAATCAACGTTTCCCCTTGTTTCGCCAGCCAAACGCTCACCGTCAATTAACACCAACACATTACGGGCTTCAAGTCCCTGAATATTTATGTCTTTACTTCTGCCGTGCCTGTTAAACTCTATGCCGGGCATATCGGCTTCAAGCACATCTTGAACAGTTTGGAAACCCCTTGTTTCAATTTGTCGTGCCGTAATTACTTGTGTAATTACAGGTGCATCTTTCAGCGTTTTCTCGGTTCGGGTTGCCGTTATAACAACCTGCTCCATACTAAAAATGTCTGCCTGCAAATAATAGGTTTTGTTTTCGCCGGCATCTATTGTGTCTGTCAGGGTTTTATATCCTACAAAAGAGATTGCTATTTGCGATTTTTCCTTTACCGGATTTACAAGCTTGCCTTTGGCAGATGTTACGGCATACTGCTTTTTTCCTGTTTTTAATCCTTCAAAACAGACAGTTGCATAAGGAACTGCCTGTTTTGTTTCACTGTCAAAAACAGTAATTATGGCTGTTTGTGCTATTACAATCCGGCTAATCAACACGACTATTGTCGTTATCAGTAATCTCATCTTTTATTTTTTTAATATTGTCTTTCAGGCTTTTAATTATTGATATGTGCCAATCTTCAATAATCAATGGTAATTTACCTGCACAAAATATCCTTACACTTGTTTGTGTTTCACTAACTTGAATGATATTATTATTCATTTGCATAAATTTTATTTTTCGAGCCATTCGGCGGCACGTTCAACAATCCATTGTGTTACACGGGCATCGGGCAGTAAGCCGTCTTGTGCAAAAACAATGTTCTTGCCTTCAAAAAACTTTTTGGTATCCATACTAAATCCCATCATAACAAGGGGTGCGGGTTTATCAGCCATTCGCTTTACGCCCATCGACAGATACATACCAACAACTATTACCCGCTTTTTGTGGTCGCTTGCCTGTAATATGGCACTTACTCCATCGGTAGAATAAGACTGACCAACTTCAACAAATGCGTGGGTTGAATAATCTATTCCGGTTTTTGCAAGAATATGGTTTTGGGTTTCTTCAACAAGGTTTTCCCACAAGGGTTCAAAATTCTCATCGCCGTGGGCAAGAATAACAAGTGCTTCGTCGTCGGGGTTTTCGGAAAGTTTTTTTACTTTATCCAACAAAATATTTTTAATTATATTTTTGTATTCCATTGAGGGACCTACCGTAATTTTAATTCGGGTATTAACAATCTCTGTTCCTTCCGATTTTATTTCGTCGGCTTTCTCTTTGTTATATTTCAATCCTAAAATTGCAGGCACATCAAAAAGCGAATGCCCCGAGGGTGCAATAAACAACGGAATGGCGTAAACATCGGTTATTCCTTGTTGCTCAAAATCGCGAAAAACATCGGCAATTGTTGGTTTTGCCATTTCCATTAATGCAACCCGAACCTGTTTAAAGCCTTTAATGTTTTGTTTGGCAAGTTTGTCCTTTACCTGTTTTTCGAGATTTAAAACAGGAATATTCCAAGGTTGCGACATTGAGCCGTGTGCAATTATTAAAAGGGCTTTTTTCTCTTGTGCCTGTATGTTTACTGTAAACAAGACAACTGTTAGTAATAAAATAATTTTTTTCATTGTATTATATTTTT
>CAYRJP010000303.1:0-3412 GCA_964424425.1 uncultured Bacteroidales bacterium
CCGCGACCCCCGGCGTGACAGGCCGGTATTCTAACCAAACTGAACTACCGCACCAACATTTTCAGAACTCTGCAATTTCGTTTACTTTTCAAAATTGCGTTGCAAAAGTAATGCTTTTTTTATTTAAAGCAAATTTTAGTTTTAAAAATTCGAAAAAAAATGAAATTTATCTTGAATTGAGTAACTTTATATAAAATATTAATAGATTTAAGTATGTAAAATAATATTTTATTATCTTATTTTTACAAATAAAATCAAAGAGATTAATTACAAATTATAGGTGGATGAAAAAAATTATTGTTTTAATAATAGTCGCATTTTCTTTGTTTAACACTCTTTTGGCACAAGAGTCAATTCCTATGGATTCAATAAATCCGATAAAAAAATCGCTTATTCCAGATTATGAAATAAAAGCAAATAACAGAATTCAGGATATAAAAAAGATTATTGCCGATACTGTTGATTTATCTGAATGGAAAAGTAAAGTAGAAAAAATAGAAAAAGATGTTAAGCGTAAAGGTCAAATATTGGATAGTATAAATGTAAATACTCTTTCGTCGGTAAGATTAGAAAAATGGTTACGTCGTTGGAATATATTTAGTTCAAATATTAAAGATTTGCAAACTAATATTAATAATAAAATATCTCTGTTTGAGTCGTTAAACTCGGAGCTTGATTATTCTTATCATTTGTGGTTGAAAACAAGTCTTAATATTAAAAATGCCGATATATCGAAAAGTATTAAAGACAGTGTAGCTGTTACTAAATATAAGTTTAGAACATTAAGAAAGCAGGTTAAAGATGAAGAAAATTTATACCTTACTCTTAAATATAGAACAAACAGTCTTTTAAATGAAACAGTTAAGCGTCAAAAGCAAATAAAATCAGCACGCGAAAATATAGTAAAAAATCTTTTAATAGCCGAAGAACCCGTTTTATGGGAAGCATTAAATAATAATTATACTGATACTGTCGAAACAAACCAAATTAATATCATAAAAGAAACAAAAAATAATATTAAAACTTTTTTAACTAATAATCATTACTTCATATACCTTACACTGTTAGTTTTTATTTTTATATTGGTTTTATTAATTCTTATACAAAAATCAATTAAAAAATCGGTTAGTATCGAAGATATTAAAACAAGTGCTATATCTTCTGTTAAACTTGTATTAAATCGTCCTGTGGTTATCTCTCTATTATTGATGTGGCTTTATCTTTCTCTGTTTTTCAAGTTGCCCGTAGAAATAAAAAGCATTGTATTAATAATAATGTTAACACCCCTAATAATACAAATTAAAGAGTCATTCGGACGATTTAAATTGCTATCGTTAATTCTGTTTTTGATTTATTATCTGTTTGTTTCAACTAAATTTTTGTTTGATAATTTACCGCTATTATCAAGATTAATTTATTTGGGAATTGATATTTTTTCAATAGCTGTTATTGTTAATTATATCAGACAAAAAGAGTATTTCAAACAATTTAAAGGAACGGTTGGGTTGGTAAAAGCTATTTTTTATATCGAAACCATTATATTTTCAACATCGGCAATCTTTTTTATTGCAGGAAATGTAATTTTGGCAACAATGCTTTTATCGGGAGCAGTAGGGGTAATAATGGGGGGGATTATTCTTTATTCGCTTTATCAATTGCTGTATTCATTATTAGTTTTGATGTTTGAAGGGTATTATTTAAAAAAACTTAATGTAATAAAACAATATTCCGTTCAAATAAAAAAGAGCCTGAAAAAATTTCTCGGATTTTTTATGTTAATTTATTGGTTCTCACTTTCCTTATCGGGATTTGGTATAAAAACCGAAGTATTTACAGCACTAAAAAATGCTTATACCCATCAGTTTACCGTAGGCTCTACATCGTTTGGTATTAATAACATAGTAGCTTTCTTTTTGGCTATTTATATATCAATTTGGTTTTCGCGTATATTAATTATTTTTTTAAAAGAAGATGTTTTTACTCGAAGTAAAACCGATAAAGGAGTGTCAAGCACAATAACACTGCTGTTGCGATATTCTATAATTACTTTCGGATTTATATTTGCATTGGCGGCAGCCGGAATCGAACTCGAAAAAATATCGATAGTTCTCGGTGCTTTGGGAGTAGGTATAGGATTCGGGTTACAAGATATTTTTAAAAATTTGTTTTCGGGACTTATTTTAGCATTTGAGCGACCAATTAAAGAAGATGATATTATTCAAATAGACGACCTTTCGGGAACAGTTAAAGATATAGGTTTTCGTTCAAGCACAATACGCACTTTCGATGGTTCCGATGTTATTGTGCCAAACGGCGATATTGTGTCGAACCGTATGATAAATTGGACACTCTCTGACCGCAAACGAAGACTGAAAATAAATGTGGGTGTAGCATTCAGCAGCGATCCCGAATTGGTATTGCAATTATTAAAGGAAGCTGCACTTGAACATCCCAATGTTGAACATAGAATGGCTCCAATTCCGCGATTTCTCGGATATGGTGAAAGCACGCTGGATTTTCAACTTCTGTTTTGGATTACCGATTACGATGTGGGATTTAGCACAGGCACACAAGTTATGGTTAATATTCATAAAAAATTTAAAGAAAATAATGTTGAAATTCCTTATCCCAAAAGAGATGTTTTTATTGTAAAAGAATAAAAAGTAAATTATTACGTAATTAAAATATTAAGGAATATAATATTTACTATGAGAAAAATATTTTTACATATATTATTTAATTTAATCATTGTAGGTAATTGTGTTTTTGCACAGCCTGACCCGCCTGTTATTTTAAGTATAACGGTAGAGCCGTCGCAAACAAATTCCGGAGCTGTTAAGTTAGGTTTTATTCCCCCTGAAAACAGTGAAAATATTACAGGATACATTATTTACAGATATGTTGACGATGAAAATCATTCTCCCGGATTTTACACTTTGCCGATTGACAACCCGAATAATCCTACCGGAATACCAATAACGGAATATACCTATATTGATAATACAGCTCATGCCGACCAACATTCCGAAAGTTATTATATGGCATCGTATTACGGAGAGAAAGACAATTACGGATTACCTTGTGCCGTAAATTCAACTATGTTTTTACATAATATTGTTTTTGACACTTGCACTATGACCAATAAACTGATATGGAATAGTTATCGCGGATGGAATGCCGATGCTTATTATAATATTTTAGATGGAAATGGAAATATAATAGCAAGCGGAGTGCGTGACACTTTTTATGTTCATGATATAATGCAAGGACAAGATTATGAATATCAAGTTAAGGGCATTAATAGTCAGCACCCTTCATTTAAATCGTTATCAAACAAAGTATCAATAAAAATACCCGAATTTAAAAAACCCGATGAATTACTGTTTTATATAAATAAAATTGAGTTTAACGG
>CAYRJP010000304.1:0-3394 GCA_964424425.1 uncultured Bacteroidales bacterium
TACTTTTACCTTGCCGCTTGATTAATATCTTATTATTTTCTGTTAATAACCGTAGCACTTGCTTGTGCTGTTGGTAATATTAAAATATCGCCGATATTTACATGTGGCGGACGAGTTACCATAAATAAAATACTATCGGCAATATCCTGAGCATTTAAAGGTGTAAAACCGGCATAAACTTTATCATTGGCTTTTTCGTCTTTTAATCGTACTATCGAAAATTCAGTTTCAACAGCTCCCGGACAAATAGAACCAACTTTTATTCCATAAGGATTCAAATCTATTCGCATACCTTTGGTAATAGCTTCTACCGCATGTTTAGTTGCACAATAAACAGTACCGTTAGCATAAGCTTCTTTACCTGCTATCGAACCAATATTGATAATATGACCCGATTGTTTTTTTACCATTATTTGCGATATGATTTTTGTAATATAAAGTAAACCTTTTATATTGGTATCAATCATCTGTTCCCAATCATTGTAATCACCTTCGTGAATAGAAGATAATCCTGCTGCAAGTCCCGCATTATTTATCAACACATCAATATTTTGCCATTTTTCGGGCAGACTGTCAAAGGCTTGTTGTGTTTGTTGACGATTTCTTATATCAAAACACAAAGGATAACAATCAACATGTATTTTATCAATAATTTCAGATGCCAATTCTCCAAGTCTGTCGTCTCTTCTGCCGGTAATTATTATATCGTATCCGTTTTTCGCCAAAATTAAAGCTGTTGCTTTTCCTATCCCGGAAGTTGCTCCGGTTACCATTGCTATTTTTGCCATATCAAAATATTTTTATGTTTATACAAACATAATATGTTTTTACCTTTATCTCTTTTTCAAAAATAAGTTTTTCAACATCCGTAGTTTTAACTGTATTTTTTCAAAATTAGTTAAATAAATTAGTGTAATTCCCAAAAAAGGCAGTGCCGGAGCTTTGTATCTTACCAATGCTCCCAAAACAGGAGTTGTTAATCCCGATAAGGTAAATAATACCAAAACAAACAAAAAACTAAACCACAACCATTGGTTTTTCAGGTTTTTTGATGTAAAAAATATTGTGCTGCCAATAAGTAATATTATTATTAATATATTTTCAAATGCTGCCAAAAGCATCATCGCATTATTTACCTCAAAAATAGTAGGACGAAACAGTGTTCTAAAAAAAGCTGCGGGACTATTTATTATTATGCTCTTAAATTCAGGTTTAAGCATAGGTATGTTTATCTTGCTTCCCACATGACTCAAACTATTTATGTATGCTATAAAATCGTTTTGTTTTTTTGCCAATATCGAAGGAAAATCAATCCCCAAAATACTGCCCGAAAACCAAGCTAGTAATATGAAAATTAAAAGTGAAACAGATAGTTTTAAAAAAAATCTCTGTTTGCCAGTGTATGAAATCAAAATAACAAATAATAATCCGGGCAAAGCCGATATTAAAACATAAAATTTTGATATTAAGAGTAATACAATTGACAGTGCAATCCATAAAATATGATTAAACTTATTTTTATTTTCAATAAAACAGTAAAAATGATAAATCAGCATTCCAAATGCTAACATTAAAATTCCCTCTTTAAGCACTCCCGATGTCCAAAAATAAACCGACGGAAAAAAGAATATTACAAAAATCAAAAGCATTTTTTTTAAAAATACTTCTTTTAAATTTGACATGTTTTTCTCAAAAACTTTGAAAATACCCCATAATCCGGTAAACGAAATAAAACTCATAAACAGAGTATGAATATGAAAATTTCCCATTGAAAATAGTCTTACAATGGCATTAAACCGAATTACCGTTCTGTTATCGTTAAATAATCCGTAATTGAAAGGTTTTATCCAAAAACAGCAAGTATCATAATATTTATATAAATGAGGAGCTTCGCCGTCAATGCCGGTAATCATACGTAAATAATCAACAAAATTGTAATGAATACTGCTGTAAATAATATTTCCATCGTCGAAATATTTGAAAATATCCGACGATATTCGTGAACTGTAAAAATGTGAGTAAACCAAGTAAACTCCAATGCCTCCGATAAATTTCAGTAAAAAAATTATTACAACAACATATTGCGGGAACAGAGTTGTTTTAAAAAAATTCAACTTGAAAATCAGATAAATTAAAATTGCTAAATAAAATATCAACAACAGATAACTCATGCTTTTTTTTTAGCAAAAATAAAAAAACATATCGTGGAATGATTTGTTTTTAGTTAATTTGTTGAAAATTTAATGCAATTATATGGGCACTCAAGTAAAACCGTATTCCGATTCTGATAAAACAAAAAAAGAGCAAGTAGCCGGAATGTTTGATAATATTGCGGGAAAATATGACTTTCTAAATCATTTTTTATCGCTAAATATTGATAAGCTGTGGCGAAAAAAGGTAGTAAAATACCTTATAAAACATCGTCCTGTCAATATACTTGATGTGGCTACAGGAACGGGTGACTTAGCAGTTTCTGCTATTAAATGTAATCCTAAACGTATTGATGGAATTGATATTTCGGAGGGAATGCTTAATGTGGGAAGAAAAAAGATAAAGCAAAAAAAAGTTGATAACATTATCTTTTTACAAAAAGGCGATGCCGAAAATATTCCTTTTGCAGATAATACTTTTGACGCTGTAACTGTAGCATTCGGAGCTCGAAATTTCGAAAATATCGATAAAGGGTTATCGGAAATGTGCAGAGTGCTTAAAACCAATGGTATTTGTTTGATTTTAGAGTTTACCATGCCAAGATATTTTCCGGTAAAACAACTTTATGGATTTTATTTTAAATATTTACTGCCTTTTTTCGGTAAGTTAATATCAAAAGATAAATCGGCATATACTTATTTGCCCGAATCAGTTCAGGCATTTCCACAGCGAGATGCTTTTTTACACAAAATGCAACAAGCGGGATTTAAAAGTTCATCGTATAAAAGTTTATCATTTGGAGTAGCAGCAATTTATTTTGGTATTAAATAGAACTTTACAGACAAACTATAGAGTTTACTGAAATAAACCGTCATATTTTTCAAAAAAATATTTTACGGTAATAAAAAATAATTATTTTTGCAGAATAATACTGCCCGGATGTTGGAATTGGTAGACAAGCTTGGTTGAGGGCCAAGTGCTCATTAGAGCGTGCAAGTTCGAGTCTTGTTCCGGGCACCAACTTAATAGTTTGTTTTCATGATTAAGGCTGCCTAAAAAGTAACCATTTCGAACAAGAGTAAAAAATCTCTTAGCAAGAAGTAGTATTTTTTCAAACAGACTGCTACAGACTTACGTCTTCGCAATGAATATTTATCTTTTTATACAGCCTGTTTAATTATTGCCCAAATGGCGGAATTGGTAGACGCGCTAGTTTCAGGGACTAGTGTTCGCAAGAACGTGC
>CAYRJP010000305.1:0-3392 GCA_964424425.1 uncultured Bacteroidales bacterium
GTTGAAAGTTTATAAAGTTGAAAGAACTAACAAGTCTCGGGGTGAATTATTAAGAGTAAAAAGTATTCACCCCGAGACTAAAAAAATAGTAGTGAGAAATCTCTTTGTGTTTCAGCGGCTTTGCGGTAAAAACACTTAATTATCTTTATTTTCCTTATAAGTCTTTTTTTGAGGATACTTTACTTTTCCTTTATAAAAGGGTTTGCAATTTGATGAATTTACATCTTTAAATAAGTTGGTTACAGGGGCAATTATTGCCGAAGAAATAATTTTAATTTCACTAATATCGGGTTTTTTCATATTACCCTTTATCTTTTGCGATAGCATTTTACATCCTTTATTGTCAACTACAGCAAAAGTAAAATTAATACTGTCGTTTTTTAAATCCAGATAACCTTTTGCTGCAATCAAATTATTATCAGTGCTTAATGCCACATCCGATATTTTGTATTTTCCTTTGCCGTTAATTGTCCAATCGGAAACTACTTGACGGATATGTGTAGTATCTTTT
Organism: uncultured Bacteroidales bacterium; assembly: GCA_964424425.1. Classification (GTDB taxonomy): domain Bacteria; phylum Bacteroidota; class Bacteroidia; order Bacteroidales; family SZUA-534; genus GH45. The sequence continues at coordinate 512 of CAYRJP010000305.1, forward strand.
GTATTTGTCATAAGCACCCGCGTATAGTCGGTACCTTTGGTTACCACAATGCCGAGAGGTCCCATTAACAATACGGCACCCAAATCGGCAAAAGTAAAATTTTGACTGCGTTCTACTCTCTTTAAAAACTCATCTAAATTTATACCGTATAAAAACAGTTCATTACCGTTTATAAAAACATTGCCTTTTACTGTTTTAAGTATATTTTTTGTGTCATTAAGATTTCCTGTCAGTTTTGTGGCGATATTTACACTGCCGTCAATAAATACTTCGGAGTTGAAAGATTTAAATATATCCTTCATCTTAATATTTGATATTTTATAATCAATATCGAAATTTTTATTTGAAGCAAACGGAGTTATAAATATTTTACCTGCTTCGTTAACAACGTTTGGAACAATAGTATATGCTCCGTTATCGGCATTTATTTTATATGATAAATTGTTGATATTTACGTTTTTATTATGAAAATTTCCGGCTGAAATAACCATATCGGTTGTTAAAGTTGCCAACGGATTTTTAATATAATAATTATCGTAACTCACATCACCGGCATTTATGCGAAAGTTTTTAATTTCAAAATTTCCCGAATCGGTTTTGTAAATAAGGTTAGGCATAGTAAATTCTACACTATCGAACATTATATTAATATCGCTGTTAAAAGTTAATTTACAAAATGTATCTCCCGATAATGCTCCGTATAATAATTCGGGAGTGGTTTTTGAAGGAACAAAAAATTTTCCGAGATTAAATCTTTCGATATTTGCATCTACACTAACATACGACTCATCTAACGATTTTTGAGCATACACCACATTGCCGCTAAGTTTTCCGGCATCAAAAATTGCGTCAAAGTTTGTAAATGATAAATACAGCAATTCATCTTTTGTGCCTAAGTCAAAGTTAAGATGCTTTATTGTTACCGGCGGCAACATTTTATTTACAAGGCACGATAAACCGGTAATATCAAAGTTTATATGAGGAATATGAGTTTTGGTTTTAAATTCTTCCTTATTTGTTTTTGCCGTAACATTTAAAGATAAATCGGAAGCCTGATATGGAAAGCCTTTTCCTATATTATATCTGTAATTTAAAAAATCGGTTAAATCAAACAATGATGAATTAATTTGTAAATCGGCAATTGCATATTTATTATTATTAATAAGCATGCTTGAAATATTATAAGCCGTTCCATTAATTAAAAAGTCGGAATTACCTATTATACACGATAAGTTATTAATGCACGCTGTATCTGAATTATAAAAAAAATTACCCGAAATATTTTTAAAAACCATACCTGTATCGGTAACAAATGATATATTATAAAGAGATATTCCGGTAATTGATTTTATGTTTTGAAAAAAATTCTTTTTATTAACAATTTTACCTTTCACTTTACTGTTAAGTTCAATTATGCCGTTTAAGTTTTTTATTTTATTAATTTTAAATACTTTATCAAAACCCGATAAATTGGTTTTTAAATAAATATTACTGTTTATATTAGGATATTTGAAGTTTTGTATTTTAATATTTCCATAGATTTTGCCATCGGGTAAACCTCCGTAAACAGAATCTATTTTTAATACTCCTTCTGATAAATCTGCTTTTTTTCCTGTCGAAAAATATCCGAAAATATTTAAGTCTTTAATAGAATCATTAATTTCCGGCATTAACAGTTCAAGATTTTTAATTCCGAATTTGCTTGTTATTTCAGGAATATTTTCTTTATAATAACCTTTGATATGTCCGTTTAAGTAAGCCTTTCCATGTTTTAGTTGCGGTAAACTGTTTTCTTTTAAAAATAATTTAAACAGATTCATATCTTCATTTAGTGACTCAAACTTTACATTAATATATTTATTGTTAAAATCAACAAAACCCGATATAATAAATTGAGAAACATCGAGTTTAATATTACTCTGAGAAACTGTAACTGTATGTAGTTTTTTATTAATAAAAATCGAACTGTTAAAATCAGTTTCAATTTTATCAACCGTAACATCTTTAAAAACAGGTATGTTTTTGAAATCAGCCTTGCCTTTAAAAGATGCAGCAATTGTGTCTTTTGTAATCATCAATGATGATGACAAATTATTTATAAAAACAGATTCTCTGTTTTTTGCAATTTTATCAATATAATTGATATTCACATTTGATAATTCTATTTTATCAAGCGATAAATTAAATTGCACTTTTGCTGTGTCTTTTTTTATCGAATCAGCATGGTGCTCATGTTTAGGAAAAATTTCAGTTATATTATAAGAGCTGTCCGAAATGTGTATTATATTAAAAAAACCGTCTTCTATAATAATATTAGAAATATCAATTTCATTATATAATAAATCAAGAATATTAATTCCTATATAAATTTTATTGAAATCACATACAGGAATATCGGAGGAATCTCGCAACGGAAGTTTTTTGTCGTAAAACTTAACTTCTGATATTAAAAGAGAAATATGCGGAAAATTAGCAAAAGGTGTTAACCAAATATCGCTAAAAGTTACTTCACCTGTTGTTAATTTATTGGTTTTCAACAACAAATTCGAACTTATTTTATCTTTATTAACAGCAAAAACAATCAACACTATTGCAAAAAGCCCGATTAAACCAAGCAAGAAAAGCAGTATGATTTTTTTAACTTTTTTATATAAATTAATATTCCGCATATAACTATTTTCAGGTTATAACAAATATATAATTTAGAATGTTAAAAATAGAATTTAATTCAAATTAATCAATAAGAATTAACTAATCTGTTAAATCCTTTAGAGTTGTATTATAGACAAGCTCTGAATATGTAAAACTTATCTGTATTTTAAACGGATTATTACAGCAGGATTTGCTTTTGCAACGACATTTTTAATCTTTTTATACAGGT
>CAYRJP010000306.1:0-3388 GCA_964424425.1 uncultured Bacteroidales bacterium
AATGCTCTACCATCGAAATAAACAGCAACACCTGTAGCTTCGGTAGCTTCTAATTTAGCATTATAAAGATTTTCGCCTTTAGAGTTGATTCTAAAAATCCATGCTTTACCGGGAATACTGTCTATTATAGCATTTGTAACGCCAACAGCATAAAGCTCATCAGCAGATGAAACTACAATTTTGTTTACTTTATCATCATATTTATTACCTATAATATGATTATTAAGCATTTTACCGTCTTTATCAAGATTCAACAGCCAAGCGTCATACATAGAGCTGTCTGATGTTTTAGTATTTGCCACAACCAACAAGTTTCCGTTTACTCTAAGGGCAATATCTCCTCCGTAATCGGGCATGCTTTTATTATCAAAACATTTGATAAACTGATAATTATCCATTGGGAAATCCATAAGAATTTCTTGTCCTAAAGAGTTGGCTTTAAGGTTAAAAATATCGATATATAATTCACCTTCGGGATACAATGAAACAAATTTATTGTAAGCCTCTATTGTATTTACGCTTTTAGCCCATTCAAACAGAAGTTGTTTCTTTAGTTTTTTTGCTTCGGGCATTTTCGATGAATTGGGATATTCTCGCATATATTGTTCAAGTATTTGAATATCGCGTGATTTGGCAGCCTCTTGGTAAGCTAAAACACCCATAAGTTTTTTAGCTTCTTCAACTTCTACTGCATTTGGATATGTTTTAACAAAGTCTTTGAGAGCCGAAAGACTGTTTTTTGCAACAGCTTGTTTGTATGCCAAAGCGTTTCTTTTTTCGATAGCAAGATTTACTTGTGCGGCATCGGGATATTTTTTTACAAAATTGTTTAAAGCTTGAACAGAATTAGCATCTTCAGCCAAGCGATATTCAATATAATTACGAATATGAACCACATTTCCATAATATTTTGAATTGGGGAAATCGTTAATAAACTGTTTGGCATATTCAATGTTATTTTCTTCTCTTACAAATTTAATCAGCTTATCTTCAATAATTTGTTTTTCCCAGTCCATATTTTTCTTTAATGGGCGGTTTCTTCTTTTTTTATCAACTTTAAAAAAATATTCATTTAAAACAGTAATATCATTTTCAGTAAATTTATCCATATTTTTATAGGCTTTATCAAAGTATTTCCAAGCCTTAAAGTAGTCTTTTTTACTGTATTTATCGTAAGAATAAATAACATACAAACCGAATGTAGCCATTATATCGTCGGGTTTTTTCGAAAGCACCTTTTTAAATTGAGTAGTAGCTTTACCGAAAGCATCATCAAGTTCTGTTTGCTGGCGTGCATCCATACCTTCAAAAACATCATTGCTCATAACTTTGTAAGCCTTTTGAGCTGAAGCAGAGATGCTTATTATTGTGAAAAGAAGTATAAATATTTTCTTCATTTTATAAATTTTTTAATTAAAATTAATTATCGTAACAACAGTATTTTGTTGAGTTACTTTTTCAACACTAAAAATTCTACACGTCTGTTTTTTGCTCTTCCTTCGGGAGTATCATTAGTATCAATGGGACGAGATTCACCATATCCTACTGCTTTAAGCATATTAGGATTTACTCCTTTTGATATAAGATAATTCACCACAGCTTGAGCACGATTTTGACTTAATTTCTGGTTTAAAGCATCAGAGCCTTCATTGTCAGTATGTCCGCTTATTTCAATAAGGCTAACTGTTCCTTCTTTTAAAAAATCGGCAATTTCATTAAGTTCCTTGTATGATTCAGGTAATAAAGTGCTTTTACCTGTTTCAAAGAATATATTGTTAAGAATAAGAGCCGCACCTACTTCAATATTTCGTAATCCTTCTTTAAACGGGTCTTCAGGTATTTCGGGTTCTCTAAAAACAATTGTTCCTTTACTGCGACAATGATATTGGTCAGTAACTTCGTAAGTGTAACTTCCTGCCGGTAAGTTTGTTATTTTTTGGGTATTCTTTGCTCCGTTTGACCAAGTAATATTATACGGAGGTGTTCCGCCGGAAATACCTAAACTTATAATACCATCGTTTACCTTACCTGTAAATTGTCCTGTAATGGGGTCTAATCCTCCTGTAAACGAAGAATCGATAACAACAGTTTCCATTCCTTTGGGAACACATGAACAAATGTTACAATCAATAAGTGGTTTTATTGAGAAATCGTCAAAAAAGTAATAAGCATATCTTTTACCTTTTTTGTTTTGAACATTTTTACCTGTTACAACATAGTTGGTATTTGCATAATTTTTAAAATTACCTATAATGAAATATCTTTCACCACCTTTGGCAGTGTATAGTTTACAAAATTCTCTCCATTCTTTTGTATTGTCCAAAAACAGACCTTCTTTGTTTGATAGTTGTGGTTTATAATTCAGGTAAGTCATATTTCCGTTTGCAACTTTCTCATTTACAAAGTAAACACTCATTTGGTCAACTGCAAATTTAGAACCTGAAGCCAGTTTAAACCAAAAAGAGACACAATAAACCTGACCGGCTTTCATCGGTTCTTTTAGTGTTCCTTGAAAATACTCTCTAAAATCACGGTCGGAACCTGTTAAAATAGCTCCCATATATCCATTACCTGATTTTGGTTCGCTGTATCCGGCAAAATTAGTTGGAACACTTACATCGCCTTTACTGCAACGATTAAAATAATCGGGTGTGGTGTATGACGGATATGTCCAATACGGTATCAAAATATGAGTTTTATTCATTGATGTATAACTTTGAGGACAAGTTTTATACTCTTCAAAACTCGGGTTTAATACCATATTTTCAACCTGAGAATATGCAGTCGGCAGTATTCCCAAACCGATTAATACAATAAATAAAGTAATTTTTGTAATCTTCATATGTTTATGATTTTTTATTAATATTTAAAGTTCGTCATTTATGAAAATAAAAAATAAAAATACGTAATTATGTTTTAATAATTACAAAAAACGGGAACAAATATTTTATTTCGCTGTTTGTAAAATAGAAACATAATAATTTAGCAATGAAACTAAACAAACTGACCGAAGAAGAAAAGCAGATAATACTTTTTAAAGGAACAGAATTACCCTTTACGGGAAAATATATCGGTAATCATCAAAAAGGAGTGTATGTGTGTAAACAATGCGATGCAAAACTTTATCGTTCATCACATAAGTTTGACAGTTATTGCGGCTGGCCAGGTTTTGACGATGAAATTAAAGGTGCTGTTACTCGCATTCCTGATGCTGACGAACGAAGAACAGAAATTGTTTGCTCGAATTGTAATGCTCATCTTGGTCATGTTTTTGAGGGTGAAGGTTATACTGATAAAAATATTCGTCATTGTGTTAATTCTATTTCGTTGAAATTTATAGCGGAATAGTATGATGAGTTGAAAGTTAAAAGTTTATAAAGTTGAAAGT
>CAYRJP010000307.1:0-3372 GCA_964424425.1 uncultured Bacteroidales bacterium
AATAATATTATCAATTTGCATAAAAATATTTTCGATGAAGGAGCATTGGTTTTTAAAGATTTAAAATCGAAAAAAGTTAGTTTAAAAAGCAAAAAATCAAATAATTTTGTCACCGTAATATTTCCCGATTTTAAATATCTGGGATTCTGGGCAAAACCGCAAGCCGAATTTGTTTGTATAGAGCCGTGGCTTGGAATTGCCGACAGTTCCGATTTTACGGGAGAATTGCCCGATAAAGAGATGATAATAAAACTTGCGGCAGGCGAAAATTATACAGCCGAATATAGTATTGAAATAAGTGCAAACATTTAATTATGTATTTCGGTATTTTAATTAAATTTGCATCATTTTATTATTATAAATGTAGTTTATTTACAAGTTAACAGTTAGTTAACCGAGTAAACACGGAGTTCGGGTTATAAAATAAATAATTAAAGAATATTAAAATAGTTTCGGGAACGGATAAAAACATATTACGATGATTGATAAAATCAAAGAGTTACTAAAAGAGACAGAGCAAGTTACGGTAAAAACAGCCGATGAACTTGAAAGTTTTCGTTTAAAATATTTAAGTAAAAAAGGCAGTATATCGCAACTGTTCAACGATTTTAAAAATGTGCCTGCCGACCAGAAAAAACTTGTGGGACAGGAGATAAATAAACTTAAACAGTTTGCTCAGCAAAAATTTGATGCACTGAAAGAGTCGCTTGAAAATGCCGAAACAAGCACAGGAACAGCAGACCTTACCCGTCCGGGCGAACCTTTGGAGTTGGGAACTCGTCATCCTATTTCAATTGTACGAAATGAGATTATTAACATATTCGGGCGACTTGGTTTTACGGTAGCCGAAGGTCCTGAAATTGAGGACGATTTTCATAATTTTACGGCTTTAAATTTTCCGCCCGAACATCCGGCTCGCGATATGCAAGACACCTTTTTTATTGAAAAAGACCCCGATATTTTACTTAGAACTCACACTTCGGGTTCGCAGGTGCGATATATGGAAAAGCATCAGCCGCCTATTCGCAGTATTTTCCCGGGAAGGGTGTTTCGTAACGAAGCAATATCAGCCCGTGCTCACTGTATTTTCCATCAGGTTGAGGGGCTTTATGTTGCCGAAAATGTGTCGTTTGCCGATTTAAAGCAGACTCTTATGTATTTTGCCAAAGAGATGTTCGGCGAACAAACACAAATTCGTCTTCGTCCTTCGTATTTCCCGTTTACCGAACCTTCTGCCGAAATGGATGTCTCTTGTTCTATTTGTGGCGGTAAAGGATGTAATGTGTGTAAATACACAGGTTGGCTCGAAATTCTCGGTTGCGGAATGGTTGACCCCAATGTGCTTGACAATTGCGGTATCGACTCTGAAAAATATACGGGATTTGCTTTTGGAATGGGTATTGAGCGTATTGCAATGCTTAAATTTCAGATAAAAGACCTGCGTCTGTATTTTGAAAACGATGTGCGGTTTTTACGTCAGTTTAAATCGGCATATTAATTTTTATATTGGGTTAGTTTATATTTTTATAAACTCTAATAAATTGAGAGTTAGCATAAAAATATAATTAGACTTAACAGGTTTTTTAATCTAAATTTCACAAGTTTTATGTGTTTGAAAATAAAAATTATATAGAATAAGCCTGTTAGGTCTTTTATTTTCAGTTTATTATCATCACTTTAATAACCATTAAAAATTTTACGGTTATGTCAATTGAAGTAAAAAATGTCACAAAAATATATGGAGAGCAGAAAGCTCTTGACAATGTATCATTTGAGATAAAAACAGGTGAAGTAGTTGGTTTTTTGGGACCAAATGGAGCTGGAAAATCTACAATGATGAAGATTATTACCGGTTTTATTCCTGCCAACGACGGCGATGTTATTGTAGAGGGAATAAATATTCTTGACGATCCGATGAAAGTAAGGCAGATAATAGGATACTTACCCGAAAACAATCCGTTGTATCTTGATATGTATGTTAAAGAGTATCTTGAATTTGTGGGAGGTATCTATAAACTGAAAAATATTGAGAAACTTGTTGCCGATATTATTCATCGCACAGGTTTGGAAATTGAGCAACACAAAAAAATAGGTGCTTTATCAAAAGGATATCGTCAGCGTGTTGGGTTAGCTCAGGCAATTATTCACGACCCCAAAGTGCTTATTCTCGATGAGCCTACAACAGGGTTAGACCCGAATCAGATTATTGAAATAAGAAAACTTATTCAAGATCTTGGCAAAGAAAAAACAATAATGCTGTCAACGCATATTATGCAAGAGGTAGAGGCTATTTGTGATAAGGTAATTGTCATTAATAAAGGACAAATTGTTGCCGATGACGAAACAAAAAATATTCAAAGTCAAAATGCCGACATTCAAGTTGTAATAGTTGAGTTTAGTAAAACTCCTGTCGAGCAGGAATTGAAAAGCATTTCGGGAGTTACAAAAGTTAAAAAAGTTGTTGGTAATAATTGGGTTATTGAGGCAGCTACTCAAAACGACATCCGCGAAAGCGTATTTAATTTTGCAGTAAAAAAAGGTATTTCGGTATTGTCGATGCAGAAAAAAGAGAAAACCATTGAGGAAGTTTTTCAAGAGTTGACAAAAGAGTAAAATAAAGCATAGTTTTATTAAACTTTATTTAGAGTTGTCGGTTTATTTGAAAAGCAGTATTTAAAATATAGTTAAAATGAGTTTAAATATTCAAAAGATTAGGGAAGATTTTCCTATTCTAAAAACAAAAATATACGATAAACCTTTGGTTTATCTCGATAATGGGGCTACAACACAAAAGCCCAAACAGGTGATTGATAAAATAACGGAAGTTTATACAAAATATAATTCGAATATTCATCGCGGAGTGCATTTTTTAAGCAATAAAGCCACTGATGAAACGGAAAATGCCCGAAAAGTTGTTCAACAATTTATAAATGCGAATCGCAGTTGTGAAATTATTTTTACACGTGGCACTACCGAAGCAATAAACCTTGTGGCTTACTCTTTCGGCGAAAAATTCATTGAACAGGGCGATGAAATTATTGTGTCGGAAATGGAGCATCACTCTAATTTGGTGCCTTGGCAGTTGATAGCCGAAAAATACGGGGCAAAGGTAGTTATGTTGCCGTTTACCGATGCAGGAGAGTTGCAAATTGATAAACTTGATTCTTTAATTACCGAAAAAACAAAGTTGATAGCCGTTAATCACGTTTCAAATTCGCTGGGAACAGTTAATCCCGTAAAGGAGATTATAAAAACAGCACATTCGAAAAACGTAAAAGTGCTTATTGACGGAGCACAGGCGGTACAGCATATAAAGGTTGACGTAAAAGAGCTTGATTGCGATTTTTATGTTTTTTCGGGACACAAAATTTA
>CAYRJP010000308.1:0-3366 GCA_964424425.1 uncultured Bacteroidales bacterium
TAGAATTTAGAGAAAAATATATAAATCCTTTTACCGACTATGGTTTTAAAAGGCTATTTGGCGAAGAACCGAATAAAGACTTGTTGCTTGATTTTTTGAACGAATTGCTAAAGGATCAAGAAGGAAAAATTACTGAAATTTCATACCTTCCAAATGAAAAATTACCAATTTCGGTTGGCGACAGAAAAGCAATTTTTGATATTTATTGCACCAATGAAATGGGAGAACAATTTATTGTTGAAATGCAAAAAGCCGAACAAAAATTTTTTAAAGATAGAACTGTTTTCTACTCTACATTTCCAATTCAAGAACAAGCAAGAAATAAAGATAAATTTTGGAATTTTGAATTAAAATCAGTTTACACAATCGGAATTTTAGATTTTGTTTTTGAAGAAAGCGACCCGAACAAATATAGACACGATGTGAAACTTGCAGAACAAGAAACAAAGGAAGTTTTTTACGATAAACTAACTTACATCTATCTTGAAATGCCAAAATTCAATAAAAGCGAAAAAGAATTAGAAACTCGTTTTGAAAAATGGATGTTTGTTCTGAAAAACTTACCAAAGTTAGATAGAATACCGGTTGAATTAAAAGAACAAATTTTTTTAAAACTTTTTGACACAGCAGAAATAGCAAAATTAAAACCAGAAGAATACAAACAATACGAAGCTAGTATGAATGCTTATAGAGATGTTAAGAATTCTGTTGATACAGCTTTTGAAAAAGGAATTAAAAAAGGAATTAAAAAAGGAATTAAAGAAGGAGAAAAAAAGAAAGCAATTGAAGTTGCTAAGAATCTTTTAAAAAATAGAGTTAATATTGAAATCATTATAAAATCAACAGGGTTAACAAAGGATGAAATTGAAGGATTGGGATAAAAATAATAGTCTGAAAAGTGATAAAAATAATAATTATAATCCCCCTTTAACTTTAGCGTAAGTTGTAAGTTTGAAGTTTAACAATCAGCTATTATTCTTATGCTAACCGATAAACAAACAATTGCTCAACTGTTAAATATTGCTTATTTTTGGCAAAAAATGAATTAACTATCAAATGATAGATAAATACAACAGAATTAAATCTTATAATCTCTCTATACTTCCTCTAAGTGATGATAAAATCTAACAATATATTCGGTAGCTGTAACATTACCGATTGGTTACCTACAACCATAAAAGAAGTTCGCTCACGGGGTTGGGATGAGTTGGATGTAATTCTTTTTTCGGGCGATGCGTATATCGATCATCCTGCTTTTGGTCCGGCGGTAATCAGCCGTGTATTAGAGAGTTTGGGACTTCGTGTGGCTGTTATTCCGCAACCCAATTGGCGTGACGATTTACGCGATTTTAAAAAACTTGGCAAGCCGCGACTGTTTTTCGGCGTAACGGCAGGAAGTATGGACAGTATGGTAAATCATTACACAGCAAACAAGCGGTTACGCTCAAACGATGCTTATACGCCCGGCGGAAAAGCAGGGTTCAGACCCGATTATGCAGTAACCATTTATTCAAATATTCTTAAAAAATTGTATCCCGATACGCCCGTTATAATAGGCGGTATTGAGGCATCACTTCGGCGATTTGCACACTACGACTATTGGAGCGATAAACTTATGCAGTCGGTTTTGCTTACATCAAAAGCCGATATGCTGATTTACGGACTTGGCGAAAAGCCTATAAGAGAGATAGTGGAACTTATGCAACGAGGTATTAGTATCGACAAAATACAAACAGTATCGCAAACAGCATTTGTTATTAATAAAGATGAAAATATTGCTTCACGCAAAAAATGGAATACACAAACATTATCTTCATATCAAGAGTGCTTAGCCGATAAAACTAAACACGCATACAATTTTAAAATTATAGAAACCGAATCGAATAAGTATGTATCTGACAGGTTGATACAACAGTTCGATAACAAATATCTTGTTGTGAATCCGTCGCTTCCGCCTTTGAGCGAAAAAGAGATTGATGCTGTTTACGATTTACCTTACACACGGCTTCCGCATCCAAAATATCACAACAAACCGCCTATTCCTGCTTATGAAATGATTCGCCATTCGGTAAATATTCACAGAGGATGCTTTGGCGGATGTAGTTTTTGCACAATATCGGCTCATCAAGGTAAATTTGTATCGAGTCGTAGCAAAAAATCTATTTTAAAAGAAGTTGATAAAGTTACCCGAATGCCCGATTTTAAAGGATACATATCCGATGTTGGAGGACCATCGGCAAATATGTGGAAGATGAAAGGTATGAACGAAGATATTTGTGCATCGTGTAAACGCCCGTCGTGTCTGTTTCCCAAAATTTGCCCCAATCTTGATATTGACCATTCGCAACTAACCGAACTGTATAAAGAGATACGCCGGCATCCGAAAATTAAAAAGGCATTTGTAGGCAGTGGCATTCGATACGATTATATTGAAAAAAACGAAGAGAAACGCTCTCATTTTAAAGAGTATCTGCAAGAGCTGATAAAATATCACGTGTCGGGCAGGTTGAAAGTGGCACCCGAACATACATCCGACAGGGTTTTGCAGTTGATGCGAAAACCAAGTTTTGAGCTTTTTAAACAACTGAAAACAGTATTCGACGAAGTAAACAGAAGCGAAGGTCTGAATCAGCAAATAATACCGTATTTTATATCAAGCCACCCCGAATGTTACGAAGAAGATATGGCTGATGTGGCGGTGAAAACAAAAAAACTTGATTTTAAACTCGAACAAGTTCAAGACCTTACACCTACACCTATGACTTTGGCTACTGTAATTTACTATACCGAAATAGACCCTTATTCGGGTAAAAAAATGTTTACAGCAAAAAACCAATCCGAAAAGCGAAACCAAAAGCAGTTCTTTTTTTGGTATAAACCGCAGGAGAGCAAAAAAATAAGACAGCGTCTTTTGCAAATAAACCGTCCCGATTTGCTTGAACAGTTATTTGGACAAACGGCTAAGAAAAAGAGTAAAAGAAGGCATTGAGAATTTAATGATATAATGGTTCAATGATACAATGATGTAATGCGATAATGCAGAAATGCGATAATGCGGTAATAAGTTGAAAGTTGAAGGTTTATAAAGTTGAAAGTTACAGCGGAGGCTGAGTTTATCGAAGCCGAATAAGCAGCAGAGATAAAAATAAATTAGTGTTAATTAGTGAAATTTGTGGATAAAAACCTTTGCGACTTAGCGTCTTTGCGGTAAAAGTATTTAGTGATACAATGATTTAATGATACAATGGTTCAATGATGAAATGCGATAATGCAATAATAAGTTGATGATGAATAATTATCAAAATGATAAAGTTTTGAAAAAATTGTGTTAACACAAACTTAACATTGAAAAAACAATAAATTAAT
>CAYRJP010000309.1:0-1725 GCA_964424425.1 uncultured Bacteroidales bacterium
TTCCTTAGATGATATTCCCTCTTGCCTTTTGTTTCCTGTTTCGGCATAAAGTTTCAATGCCTTTTTATGATATACAATAACACTGTCATAATCTTCCAAATAATCATAAGCCCTTGCTATAGTCTGATAAACATTTGCTATATGAGCTTTACTGTTATTTTTTTTGTAAATTTCCAAAGATTTACCTAATAATTCTAAGGCTTTTTCTTGATTCATGGAATCGGCAGAATATATCTCACCTAAATGATACAATGAGTCTGCTTTTTGCAAGACATTTTCTTTTACTTTTACATATTCAGCTTTATTATTCTCTGTGCCGGACATAAAAATACACATCAATAATATAAAAAGAGATACAATAAAAGACAGGCTGAAATAAGGTCTCATGGTTTTTTGGTTTAATAGTTTAACAGTTAATTTATCTTAAATATTTTACTTTAAAATTTTTTACTACAATTAGATTATTGACTATTAAAAAGTTCTGTTCGTTTATTAAAATAGATAATAAAATTACGGTAAAAGATGCGGCGATATGTTTGGTAATGTGAAAGTAATGTATTCTAATTAGAATTTGAAGGTGTTCAATTAGGATAAGATAAATTTATTTACCTTAAAAGAATCAATAAAATTGAAAAATCTATCCTTTCTTTTTTTATATAAACAAAAAAACTATTTTTACCGCAACTTTCATATGCGATAAAGAAAAAAAAATATGTGGCATTCAATAAAACAATTTATATCAAACAACAGTAAAATATTTAACACGCTTAAATACTTGATATTCTTATCGATAGGAATATTTTTATTCTCGCGTGTTTATAAAGATTACGATATTGAAACATTTAAAAATACATTAAGAAATGTTAAATGGGGATGGATAATTTTATCGCTGGTTCTTGGTTTGTTAAGCCATTTAAGCCGAGCTGTCAGGTGGAATATGCTTATTTATCCATTGGGATATAAGCCAAAACTTATAAATACTTTTTTGTCGATAATGATTTTATATGCCACCAATTTAGTTATCCCTCGCGGTGGCGAAGTAGCTCGCTGCACTGTTCTTTCGCGATACGAAAAAATACCATTCAGTAAATTAGCCGGCACTGTTGTTACCGAACGCACAGCCGATATGATACTTCTTATGATTTTGGTTTTTATTACAATATTTTCACAAATAGGAATTTTTACACAATTTGTAGATAACAATCCTGAATTCGGTCAGAATTTCGGATTTATTTTTACCGCTTGGTTTTGGATAATTGCAGTTATCTTAGGAATAAGCAGCTTATTTATCTTATGGAAATTAAGATATCGACTAAAACAAATTAAATTTATAGGTAAACTATTTGATTTACTGTATAACTTTTTCGAAGGAATAAAATCGGTAAAAAACTTAAAAAATCCTTTTGCTTTTATTGCCCACTCAATATTTATTTATGTCATGTATTTTTTTATGATGTATGTGGTATTTTTAAGTTATCCGCCTACCGAACATATTGGACTTATTGCAGGACTAACAGCTTTTATCATGGGTGGTTTAGCAATGCTTATGCCTGTTCAAGGCGGTATCGGAGCATGGCATTTTATGGTTATAGAAACATTATTGATATACGGTGTAGATAAAATTCACGGACAAGATTTTGCACTACTTTCGCATACTTCAATGAACCTAATGCTTCTTATTATTGGCGGACTAAGTTTTATATTAATGCCCATATTGGCAAAAAG
>CAYRJP010000309.1:1825-3347 GCA_964424425.1 uncultured Bacteroidales bacterium
TTGATTTCTCAACCAACTCATCAGCTTTTTGAAGCAAATCGGATATTGCATTTAAAGTAGTTTTATCATTATCAATAAAATTAAACTCCGAACCGTTTTTGCTAATTCTGTTTTTTACATCCGAAATTGTTATTGTATTAATATCTTTTGCAGGCAACAATGCTGTTTCCTTTACTTTATTATTAATGATAGTTTCAGCAAGTAATTCACACTCTATCAACTCATAAGTTAAAATACGAACCAACCTTACGGGGATTTTTAAATTTTTAGATATTTCTTGTGATGTTAATGCCGGTTTGTCTTTTTTAAAATTATTAATAATATAATGTAGTATATATATTGAAATTAAAAACCTGGTTTTAAGATTAAGCCGCTTAATGTCAGTTTCGTATTCGTATTGATGATGATTTTGTGCCGAAAAAGATATTTCGGCTCCAAATAAAACAATAAGCCAACTCCAATTCAGCCATACCAAAAACAAAGGTAGTGCAGCAAAACTTCCATAAATGGCATTATATTTTGATACTCCAACCTGAAAATGAATATATCCCCACTGTAAAAGTTGGAAAATAGTTCCTGCTATAATTCCTGCAAACAGTGCCGAACCGAATTTCACTTTAGTATTGGGCATTACCATATAAATAAAGGTAAACAACAGCCAAATAATAACATACGGAATAAGTTTTATTAAAAAGAAAAGAAACGAATGAACAAAACTTATGATAATAGTATCTGATGACAGGCTGTTTGCCATATCAACTATATAAATTTGAATACTGCTTGATAAAAGAATCAATATGGGAGCAACTAGCATTATTGAAAAATAATCGCTGAATTTTCTGAAAAACACCCTTCCCTGATTTACTTGCCAAATGCTGTTAAAAGTATTTTCAATATTACCAAGCACCTGTAACACCGACCATAACAAAAACACCAAACCAACTCCAAAAATCCAACCTCCTTTTACATTATTGAGCATATTGCCCGAAAAATTTATAAGCCACTGTGCAACCTCTTCTTGCCCTTTCATATTTTCTTGCAAAAGTATCTGAAACTTTTCTTCAAATCCAAACCCCTTTGCTATACCAAACAACATTGCCATAATAGGCACTACCGACAATACCGAATAAAAAGTTAATGCCGATGCTCGAAGTTTTATCTTATCTTCGTTGTATCCTTTAAATGCCAATGAAAAAGTTCTCAATAGTTTAATTGATATCTTTTTTACAAAAGAAATTTCATCAATCTCTGTCTTCCAAATATCAAACAACACAAACGATTTTACCTTTAATAATAAATTTTTAATATTATCTATTTTTAAATACTTTCCCATTTCTACATATTTTTGTTTCCATAAAATTAATCATTAAAAAAACTTTATCCCTAATTTTTTATAAAAAACAATCTGTTTTTTTTTACAACTACAGTTAAATAATTACATTAATTATCAACACAACACATAGTTTAATAAAATAATATTTGAACAAAAAACAGCATTTATTTGTAAAATATACAACTTTAA
>CAYRJP010000310.1:0-3344 GCA_964424425.1 uncultured Bacteroidales bacterium
AAACGCGATAACATTACGGGATTTAAAGCTAATTTTATTCAAAATTCCGATATGATAACTCTTGAAGAAGTTATCAAAGATGCAGATGTATTTCTTGGTTTGTCAAAAGGTAATATCCTGACAAAGAAAATGGTGAAATCAATGGCAAAAGACCCCATTGTATTTGCTATGGCTAATCCTGTACCAGAAATTTCTTACGAAGATGCAATTGATGCTCGCGATGATATTATTTTTGCTACGGGACGTTCTGATTATCCAAATCAAATTAATAACGTACTAGGGTTTCCGTTTATATTCAGAGGTGCTCTTGATGTAGAGGCTAGCGAAATAAATGAGGAAATGAAAAAAGCCGCAGCCTATGCTCTTGCTGAATTGGCTAAGCAAGATGTGCCCGAAACTGTAAATGCAGCTTATAACAATCAAAAACTTACTTTTGGACGTGATTATATTATTCCTAAACCGCTCGATCCGCGACTGATTACCATAGTTGCTACTGCAGTGGCAAAAGCGGCAATAGACAGCGGTGTAGCTCGTAAACCTATTGAAGACTGGGAAAAATACAAAATCAGTCTTATGAAGAAAATGGGTATTTACAATAAACTCACAAATGATATTCACAATAGAGCAAAGCAAAGTAAAAAACGCATTGTTATATCTGATGCCGAGCATTATAATGTAATAAAAGCTGTTCATCTTATTAAAGAACAGGGTATTGCCGAGCCTATTCTTATTGGAGACAGAAAAAAGATTGAAGCTAATATATTAAAAAATCAACCCGATCTTGAAGGTGAAGTTACCATTATTGATATTAATTCACCCGAAGAAGCAGAAAGAGTTGAGAGATATGCTCAATTGTTGTATGAAAAAAGACAACGAAAAGGGTGCACATTTAGTGATGCATTATTAAATACAAAAAAACGTAACTATTTTGGTGTAATGATGGTTGAAGCAGGTGATGCTGATGGTTTTGTTGCAGGATATGCATCTAAATATTCCGGTGCAATTAAGCCGGCTTTACAAATTTGCGGAACTAACAACACTCTCAATCATATTGCCGGTATGTATGTGGTTATGAATAAAAAAGGAACATTCTTTTTTGCCGATACTACTGTAAATCCTACTCCCGGTGTAAGAACTCTTGTTGATACAACTTTGCTTACCGCAAATGAAGTTCGCAAATTTAATATTGAACCTGTAATAGCAATGGTTTCATACTCAAACTTCGGGTCAACAAGAGGCGGAACTCCGCAAGTAGTAAGAGAAGCAGTAAAATTCTTACACAAAGAATACCCCAACTTAATTGTTGACGGTGAGATGCAAGCAAACTATGCTTTTAACAAAGAGTTGCGTAATATTAAATTTCCGTTTTCAAAATTAGGCGATAAAGATGTTAATACAATTATATTTCCCGACCTTAACTCAGGAAATATTGCCTATAAAATGATGCAAGAAATAGGAAATGCTAATATTATAGGTCCGATTCTTCTTGGAATTGCCAAGCCTATAAACGTAGTGCAAATGGAGGCTTCAATTCAAGAAATTGTTGATATTGTTGCTATTACATCTATTGGTGCTCAAACTTATACAGATAATATTATGGAATTGTAATAATAATAATATATAAAAAGAGACTGTCTAGAAAGGCAGTCTCTTTTTTTTTGTAAAATTTTTTAACAGTCATGTAAAAAAAATTTACACTTCTTATCTTATGTAAAAATCATTAATGCTTGATTATCAGCAATATAATTACTTTGGCATATCTATTGAAATAAATATCTGTGTAAGCAAAAAATATACACAGATATTATGGTTGACATACCGATAGAAAAGAAAAAAGGAATAAAAAAACAGCATATTTATTTAGGTGCGGGAGTGTTTTTGTTTTTACTGATAATTTACAAAGCATTTTTTGCACATACAGTTTCTACATATAGAGTTGAAGCCGATAAACTGTCGATAGAGACAGTAACAAACGGTATTTTTTACGATTATATTACCGTTACCGGAAATGTTGAGCCTATTGCTACAATTTATCTCGATGCACGCGAAGGCGGACGTGTTGAAGAAAAAGTTGTTGAAGAGGGTGCAATGGTAAATAAAGGTGATATTATTTTAAAACTAAGCAACCCCGATTTAAGTCTGAGTATTTTAAACAGCGAAGCTCAATTAGCAGAGAAAAGCAATTTTTTACGCAACACAATGGTTGTTATGGAGCAAGAAAAATTGCAGATAAAACGTGAATTGTTAAACCTTGAATTTGACATTAAAAGGAAAAAACGCAGGTTTAATCAGAATAAAATTCTATTTGATAAAGACCTTATCTCAAAAGAACAATTTTTAACTTCCGAAGAAGATTACCAATTTACAGAACGCAGCTATGAACTTTATTTAGAACGTCAAAAACAAGATTCCATATATCGCTCTATTCAGGTTAAACAGATGAAAAGCAATTTGCACAATATGGAGCTTAATCTGCAACTTGTGCGTCAGCGTAAAGAAAACCTGAATGTGAAAGCCCCTGTTGACGGTCAGTTGAGTGCTCTCGATGTGGAGATAGGTCAGTCGGTGCCCAAAGGCGGGCGTATCGGGCAAATAAATATTCTTACATCTTATAAAGTTGTGGCTCAAATTGACGAACACTATATTGACAGAGTGAAAATCGGATTAACAGCTGTATTGGAACGGCAAGGAAAGGAATTTACTCTGAAAATACGAAAAATATTACCCGAAGTTAAAAGCGGCAGATTTTCCGTAGAAATGGTTTTTACAGGTAAAATGCCCGAAAATATGCGAACAGGGCAAACTTATTATACTCGTTTACAGCTTGGTAATCCTAAAAAAAGTTTGTTGTTGCCTCGCGGCAGTTTCTTTCAGGAAACAGGAGGTCAGTGGATTTTTGTTGTATCGGACGACGGAAAATATGCCGATAAAAAATATATAAAAATAGGACGACAAAATCCTAAATATTATGAATTGATTGAAGGTCTTTCGGCAGGCGATAAGGTTGTTATTTCAGGATACGACAACTTTGGCAATAACGACAGGCTGGTGTTTAAATAATGGTTCAATTATACAATGGTGTAATGATTCAATGATATAATGATACAATGGTGTAATGATACAATGATTTAATGCTACAATGCAGAAATGGGTTTGGAGCCTGAGCGGAGTCGAAGGCGAATTAGCAACAAAGATGAAAAATAGATTAGTGAAAATTAGTATAATTTGTGGCTAAAAACCTTTGCGTCTTAGTGTCTTTGCGGTAAAATATTTAATTAATTGAAAGTTATTTAATGATATAATGGTTCAATGATTTAATGATACAATAATGCTAAATCGAAGGA
>CAYRJP010000311.1:0-3334 GCA_964424425.1 uncultured Bacteroidales bacterium
CTTACTAAATGCCGTAAGTTCGTTATTTCACAACTCCTACTGCATAAGTCGGGTTGAAAGTTTAAACCTTCCAGATTTCAAAAATCTGGAAGGTTTGATCTATCATCTAGCTTCCTGCATAATATATTTGTGCAAATTAGTGTAATTTGTGGATAAAATTCTTTGCGTCTTAGCGACTTTGCGGTAAATCAAACCTTAATGTCCTTAATGTTTAGTTTACCTTTTTTTTGCAAAAAAATCTTTAAGCAGTTTTCCACATTCCATTTCAAGAACTCCTTTTTTTATTTCGGTTTTAGGATGCAGAATATTTTTGGCGATTTTTAAAAATCCTTTTTTATCATCGGAAGCACCGAAAACAATTTTTCCGATTTGTGCCCAATATGAAGCACCTGCACACATAACACAAGGTTCAAGCGTAACAAACAAAGTGCATTCATTCAAATATTTTCCGCCGGTAAATTCAGCAGCGGCAGTAAATGCCTGCATTTCGGCATGAGCCGTTACATCATTAAGTGTTTCGGTAAGATTATGTGCTTTTGCTATAATTTTATTATTATGAACTATCACCGCTCCTACGGGAACTTCTCCTTTTTCAAAAGCCATTTCTGCTTGTTCAAGGGCTTTTTTCATAAAATATTCATCCGAAAAAATCATAGTTTAAAGTTTTTGGTAAATATAATTACTTCCTTTGTGCATTCTTATAAAAATATTACTTTCGCAAAATAAATTAATGTAAATAATAATTAATTATGTATAGAACACACACTTGCGGAGAATTAAGAGCCGAGCATATAGGACAAAAAGTAACTTTAAGCGGTTGGATTCAAAAAACCAGAGAGTTGGGAGGAATGACATTTGTTGATATAAGAGACCGATACGGTATAACTCAGTTGGTTTTTGATGAATCAAAAAATCCCGAACTATCGGAGCCGGCTCGTCAACTCGGCAGGGAATATGTTATTAAAGTAGCCGGTGAGGTTATAGAGAGAGAGAGTAAAAATAAGAAAATTCCTACCGGCGAAATAGAAATTATTGTAAATGAACTTACAATTTTAAATAAATCGGAGGTTCCGCCTTTTACCATCGAAGATGAGTCGGACGGAGGAGATGAGCTTAGAATGAAATATCGCTATCTCGACTTGCGAAGAAGTCCTTTGCAAAAAGCATTGGAATTGCGTCACCGCATGGGTATTGAGGTTAGAAATTTTTTACACAATCAGGGATTTTTTGAAATAGAAACACCGTATTTAATAAAAAGCACACCCGAAGGTGCCCGTGATTTTGTTGTGCCTTCGCGAATGAATACAAACGAATTTTATGCTCTTCCGCAGTCGCCGCAAACATTTAAGCAGTTGCTTATGGTTGCCGGATACGACCGCTATTTTCAGATAGTAAAATGTTTTAGAGATGAAGATTTGCGTGCCGACCGCCAACCTGAGTTTACTCAGATAGATTGCGAAATGGCTTTTGTTGAACGCAACGATGTGCTTGATATGTTTGAGAATCTTGCCAAGCATCTTTTTAAAACCATAAAAGGTATTGAAATTGAAGGTAAATTTCCTCAAATGCCTTATGAGCAAGCTATGGAATTATACGGCAGCGATAAACCCGACACTCGTTTTGAGATGACATTTACCGAACTTACCGAAAAGGTTCACGGCAAAGGTTTTGTTGTGTTCGATAGTGCCGAATATGTAGGAGGAATTTGTGCAACAGGTTGTGCAAGCTATTCACGCAAACAACTTGACGGGCTTACCGAATTTGTAAAACGTCCGCAAATAGGAGCAAAAGGACTTGTTTACGTAAAATATAACGAAGACGGAACTTTTAAATCGTCTGTTGACAAATTTTTTGATGCATCACAACTTGCCGATTGGGCAACAAATATGAATGCCAAACCCGGTGATTTATTATTAATTCTTGCGGGAGAAAAATCGGCAACATTAAATGCACTCGGCGAACTGCGTCTTGAAATGGGAGAGCGTTTGGGATTAATGGATAAAAATAAATTCAGCCCGCTTTGGGTTGTTGATTTTCCATTGCTTGAATGGGACGAAGAGACAAAACGCTATCATGCAATGCACCATCCGTTTACTTCGCCTGTTGTTGAAGATATTCATCTGTTTGATACCAATCCGGGAAAAATAAAAGCCAATGCTTACGATTTGGTAATAAACGGAGTAGAAATAGGCGGCGGTTCAATACGAATTCACGATAGAGAATTGCAACAAAAAATGTTTAAAGCATTAGGATTTTCCGAAGAAGAGGCAGAAGAACAGTTCGGATTTTTAATGAATGCATTCAAATACGGAGCACCTCCTCACGGTGGAGTGGCTTTCGGCTTCGACCGTTGGGTTTCGTTGTTTGCAGGATTTGATACAATTCGCGATGTAATTGCATTTCCTAAAAATAATTCAGGCAGAGATGTTATGATTGATTCACCTTCTAAAATTTCTGATGAACAATTAGATGAGTTGAGAATTAAGTTGTTGCCAAAAGATGAATAAAAAAATTTGTTGAATGTTTACCTTTTGCTAACATTTTTTTTTGTCCAAAGCAACAAGAATATATAATTTTGATTAAGCAAATAAAAAAAGAGTATTTTTATATTTGGGCTAATGTTTAGTGGTTGCTAAGGTTCCTGACGCCCGTCAGGGCCTTAGCGTTTTTTTATGCCTATACGTTTTTATTTTTTTGCTTAAAATCCTGCTCCTATTCCTACGCTGAAAAACGGTTCCCACCCATTATACGGAGAATTTTCGTTTTGCAAAACATCAAACAAAACTTGAAGGTTTAGCCAAACATTACCTCCGAGATTTTGACTGTATCCGGCTCCCACGTAAAGGAAAGGAACCCATTCGCGAGATGTTGAATTAGTAGAATAATCATACAAATCGTAATTCATCTGTTCATATTCAACATGAGTATATAAACGCTGAGTAACTCTAAAACGCGAAAAAACACTCCCCCCGTAGTTTGATGTATTATATTTTGTTGAATATCTGTTATCGCTAACATATTGGTATGAAAATTTTACCCCGGCAGACAACTTTGGCGTAAGTTTATATGCTACCAACGGGTAAATTCCTATCATTGTGTAACTTCCGAGAGATATTCCAAAAGTTCCACCATAATATATTTTATCCGAAAGGTTTTTCTTTTGTTTTGTTTTTTGTTGACTTGTGTTTGTGGAATCTTGTATCTGTTGTGCAAACAAAATATTTACCGATAATAAAATTGATAATAAAAAAAGTAATTTTTTAGCTTTCATAAGATTGAAATTTAGTAATGAAATATTTTATAATTTAACAGATAAAATAAAATTATGTTTATT
>CAYRJP010000312.1:0-3316 GCA_964424425.1 uncultured Bacteroidales bacterium
GCACTCAACTGCCCTTTTCCGCCGTCGATAACAATAAGTTGCGGCAACGGTTTATTTTCATTTAACAAACGGCTGTATCGCCTGTAAATAATCTCTTCCATCGAAGCAAAATCATCAGGTCCCTCAACCGTTTTAATATTAAAATGCCGGTAATCGCGTTTGCTTGGTTTTCCGTTTTTAAATACTACACAACTTGCCACAGGATTAGTTCCCTGAATATTACTGTTATCGAAACCTTCGATATGAACAGGTTTTTCTTTCAGTCGTAAATCCTTTTGCATGGTTTCCATAATACGGTCAACACGCTGTTGCGGATTACGGTTTATCTGTTGTTTTATTTTTTCGCGTTTAAAATAAAAAGCATTGCGGATACTAAGTTCAAGCAATTGTTTTTTATCGCCCCTTTGCGGGATAACAAATTTCACATTCTCCATCTGAAAATCAAGTTCAAACGGCACAATTATCTCATGCGACGTGCTTTGCATCCGCTGTCGTATTTCGGTAATAGCGGTAAGCAGAAGCGACTCTTTTTCTTCATCGGTGCGTTTTCGCATTTCAACAGTGTGAACCTGAATAATTGCTCCGTTTACAACCTTCAGATAATTGACATACGCACTGTTTTCATCATCAATAAATCCAAAAACATCGACATTATGAACCAACGGACTTACAATGGTAGATTTTGCCTGATAATTTTGCAAATGCCCCAACTTATCTTTAATCTTTTGAGCTTCTTCAAACTTATACTGCCTGCTAAGTTCGTCCATTTTACTCTTCATCAGCTTTATAACCTTACTCACATTACCTTTAAGTATTGCTTTTATATCCTCAATATTTTGCCGGTAATCGGTCTCGCTCTGCTTGCCGATACAAGGAGCAAGACAGTTACCTATGTGATAATCGAGACAAACTTTATATTTGCCTTTTGCAATTTCATTTTGCGACAAATTGTAATTGCAAGTGCGTAAAGGATAGAGTTGTTTAATAAAATCGAGCATTACACGTAGTGTTCGCACCGAAGTGTAAGGACCAAAATATATGCTGCCGTCACGTACAAACTTACGAGTAGAAAAC
Organism: uncultured Bacteroidales bacterium; assembly: GCA_964424425.1. GTDB lineage: Bacteria > Bacteroidota > Bacteroidia > Bacteroidales > SZUA-534 > GH45. The sequence continues at coordinate 1,075 of CAYRJP010000312.1, forward strand.
ACTCGCGGAAACGGTTCGTTTTTTATGCAAATCCAAGGATATGTTTTATCATCTTTAAGCATCGCATTATAGCGAGGCTTATATTTCTTTATCAAATTATTTTCAAGCAACAGAGCATCTTGCTCTGTATCAACCACAATATGCTTTATATCTTTGATGTTTTTTACAAGAATGCGTGTTTTTGCACTGTCGTGATATTTGGTAAAATACGATTGAACCCTTTTTTTCAGGTTTTTAGCCTTTCCTACATATATAATTTCTCCTTTGACATTAATATATTGATAAACACCGGGAGTTTCAGGCAATGCCGCTACTTTCTCTTTTAAAAAATCAATATGTTTACTGTCGGCATTCACTGTTAAGTTTTTATTTATAATATGGTTATACCACTAATTTAGCAGGGGATTAACTATATTTCTATAAAAAAATACAAAATATTGCAAGTTTAAACGTTTGTTAAAAACAGACTATATATAACTATTTGCCTAATCTCACCACGTTAAAACGTGATGTTAATTTAATTAACTTGGTTCTACTGTTATTTTAATGGATAACTTAAAATACTTAGGATTTATTTTTTTAATGAATAAAAATATTAAAATACTATAACAAAGATAATTATTAAACCTTCCAGGTTTTTAAAACCTGGAAGGTTTGGATATTTAGCTTTTAATTGTCCACTAAATTAGTGATAGAACCATTAACTTTGATCTGAAAATTAGTTTAATTCTCAACTTTAATCAAAAACAAATATATAAATCTCTATTTTATTCGTATATCTTTCAAATTTTATTCTATCCCAATATTCGCCACCAAATAAGAGTAATAATAAAAATACTTGCGTAAAACAGAGCGGTAAAAATTGATATAAGTTGCGATAATCTACTTGTATGCTTCATTTTTTTTATCACAAAAAATGCAAGAACCAATCCCGAAAGGGGAATTAAAATTGCAAGAATATTTACAACAGGAGTAATATAAGCCGTCAAAACATGATTATTTAGCATATCGTGGTTTTGCAAAACAGCTTTAGCTGTTTCAACACCTTCGGGGTCGGCAAATACATATTTCCAATACGGAATACGCGAAGTAGTTTTTAACAGTGCTTTGAGCAAATGCATACTTGCCGTAACAGGCAACATTGCAAATACAAGTTGCATAACTGCATCTTTAAAATTCTCTTTGGCAAGAACTTTTTTCAGCAAAGCCAATCCAAAGAAGAACATAACAGGTAATAAAATAAACAACGATACTGCTTTTACTGTTCCGGTAAGTAATCCTGTAACATTAAACAGATGATTTATAAAATGAGGCAATGCCATAATAATATGCTTGCTTACCGACCACTCAGATAATATTTCGTAAACAACAAATGCACTCACAATCATAAAAAAGCCCATTTCAGCCCACGATAATTTAATATTTTTAAACAAATCGGCGGCAAATCTTCTTTTTGTTATTACAATATTATCGTTTGAACATGATTTGTAACACTGCCCGCATAAAATACAATTACGATTATCGGTAATTTTTGGAGGAAACAGTTCCGATGTGCATGAGCGTCCCGTAAATTTATAACGGTTTTTTGTACTTATACAGTCTTTTGTTTTACAACTATCACAAACAGAGCTGTCTTTTACTCTGAGTTTTTTAAATGACACCATGGAATACAAACCCAAAAGATGTCCGATTGGACACACATAAGTGCAAAATGTGCGTTTTTCCCAAATAAATCCTGTAATTACGGCAATTGCAAGAAGAATAAGCATATACAATGCCATTAGTTGCGGGATACGATGAATCTGAAAAGTATGAATACCCACAATTAATATTACAGCATAAAACAGAGTAATTATCCACCCCGATTTAAGTACTCTGCCGGGTTTTCTTTTTAATCCTATTTTACCGAAAAACGATGTTATCATCTCCATGGGACAAATGCTGCACCAAAACCTGCCGAATAAAATAGCAGTTGCAATAATCAGGGGCCACCAATACGACCACACAATAAGATTTGCCAAGTTTGTATTACGTAATGTTTTTGCAAATACGGCATCGTTGGTTGTTATACTTGCTGCTCCAAAAATGAGTAGAATAAATGCAACAAGAGTAATAAACTGCATTATAGGTAAAAAAGTTTTTGATTTGAATAGTTTATTAATCATAACAGTATTGTTTTTTGCAATATTTCAAAAGTAATATTTTTATGTAAAATAAATTTATTAATTCTCAAAAAGTTAAA
>CAYRJP010000313.1:0-3314 GCA_964424425.1 uncultured Bacteroidales bacterium
CAGTGCATAACCTTAAAATTTTAAAATATGGGAGGTATAGATTTAGCATTAGTTGACTGGTCACGTGGTCAGTTTGCATTAACAGCAATGTATCATTGGTTGTTTGTGCCCCTAACTCTGGGGTTGTCTTTTATTATTGCCATAATGGAAACCATTTATGTGAGAACAGGAAATCCCGAATGGAAAAAACTCACAAAATTCTGGATGACTATTTTCGGAATTAACTTTGCAATTGGAGTTTCCACAGGTATTATTCTTGAATTTCAATTTGGAACCAATTGGAGTAATTACAGTTGGTTTGTAGGCGATATTTTCGGTGCACCGCTTGCCATTGAAGGTATTATGGCATTTTTTATGGAAAGTACATTTATTGCCATAATGTTTTTCGGATGGAATAAAGTAAGCAAAAAATTTCACCTTTGGGCAACATGGCTTACAGCTATCGGCTCAAACCTTTCGGCTTTGTGGATTTTGGTAGCCAACGGCTGGATGCAAAACCCCGTGGGTATGAAATTTAACCCCGAAACTGCTCGCAACGAAATGCAAAGTTTTACCGATATATTACAACCATTGGCAATAAACAAATTTTTACACACAATAACATCGGCTTATGTTTTGGCTGCAATATTTGTTGTTGCCATTAGTGCTTGGTATTTAATCAGAAAACGTCATACCGTTTTTGCCAAACGAAGTGTAATTGTAGCTTCAATATTCGGGCTTGTGGCAAGTTTGTATCTTGCTTGGTCGGGCGACGGTTCGGCTTATCAGGTAGCACAAAAGCAACCTATGAAACTTGCTGCCATGGAAGGACTGTATGAAGGACAAGAGGGAGCGGGAATTATTGCTTTCGGGTTTCTTAACCCCGACAAAAAATACGATAACGACGAACAAGCACATTATCTGAAAATAGAAATTCCCAAACTATTGTCAATTCTCGGATATCGCGATGGCGATGCATTTGTGCCCGGTGTGAAAGACATTATTGACGGCGGATATAAATATACCGACGAAGACGGCAACGAAAAAACAGCATTGTCAACCACCGAAAAGATGGAGCGAGGCAAAAAAGCTCTTGCTGCTCTTGCAACATTTAAAGATGCAAAAAAACAGGGCAACGACAGTTTAATGCAAGCAAGCCGCACCGAACTTGAAGCTAATTTTGAGTATTTCGGATACGGATTTCTTAATAATCCCGAAGATATTATCCCTAATATTCCACTTACATTTTACAGCTTTCATATTATGGTAGCATTGGCGGTTTGGTTTATGATTGTATTTATTCTTGCACTGTTCTTTATATTTAAAGACAATCTGCTTGACAAAAAATGGTTCTTGCGATTGGCATTTATCACTTTCCCGCTTGCATTTGTTGCACAACAATGCGGATGGATAGTTGCCGAAGTAGGACGTCAACCGTGGGTTATTCAGGATATTATGCCGACAATGGCTGCTGTTTCAAAAATTACTACGGGAACTGTTCAAACAACATTCTTTTTATTCCTAATAGTATTTACCGGACTACTTATTGCCGAAATAGGCATTATGCGTAAAGCTATTCAAACAGGACCAAAAGAAGAATAGAGTAAAAAAACAGTTTCAATAATAATTAATTACTAATTAAAAAATTTTACAGATGAACGATTCAACATATATATTTTTACAGCATTACTGGTGGATATTGGTTTCTCTGCTGGCAGCCGTATTGGTTTTTTTAATGTTTGTTCAAGGAGGGCAAACGTTGATATATTCACTGGGCAAAACCGAAAACAAACGCAAAATTTTGGTTAACGCACTTGGACGTAAATGGGAATTTACATTTACCACACTTGTAACATTCGGAGGAGCATTTTTTGCATCGTTTCCGTTGTTTTACTCAACAAGTTTCGGAGGTGCATATTGGGTTTGGATGGCAATTTTATTTGCATTTGTATTACAAGCCGTAGCATACGAATATCGCACACGCCCAAACAATATGCTCGGAAAAGGAACTTTTGAAGCATTTTTGTTTATCAACGGATTATTGGGAACGGTATTGATAGGAACAGCCGTGGGAACATTCTTTAACGGTGCCGAGTTTACCGTTAACAAAGCAAATATTGCCGATTTGGCAAATCCCGTAATCTCACAATGGCAAACAAAAGCCTACGGACTCGAAGCTGTGCTTACATTTCATAATGTAGCTTTGGGCTTGGCGGTATTTTTCTTGTCGAGAGTATTGGCAAACCTATATTTTATAAATGCCGTTGACGATGATGAGATAATTCCAAAAGCATTGAAATCACTTAAAGTAAATGCCGTTCTGTTTCTTGTTTTCTTTCTTTATTTTGCAGTTGTATTGCTGGTTAAAGAAGGATTTGCAGTAAATCCTGAAACAGGTGAAGTGTTTATGGAAAAATATAAATATCTGCACAACTTTTTGCAAATGCCTGTTGTGTTGTTGCTTTTCTTACTTGGAGTGGTAGGCGTTCTGTTCGGAATATTTATCAATCTTAAAAATGCAAACTCAAAAGGTATTTGGTATGCCGGAGCAGGAACAGTGTTAACTGTATTGGCTCTTTTTCTTGTAGCAGGATTTAACAATACCGCATACTATCCGTCAAATTATGACTTACAAAGTTCATTAACCATATTTAACAGCTCATCGAGCAAATTTACCCTTACGGTAATGTCGATAGTATCGATAATGCTTCCGTTTGTAATAGCTTATATTTGGTATGCTTGGAAAGCTATCAACAATAAGAAAATTACCGAAAAGGAGCTTGAAGATGACGATATGCACGTTTATTAATCTGAAAAAACAAAAATTATGTTACAAATAATAGAAATGATAAGCTGGCCTATACTGATTTACGTAAGTTACAAATTGGTATTGTGGGCACTCAAAAAAACAGGTGATAATGTAGAACCTGCAAGCGAATAAAAAGAAAAAAGCTGTCTGAAAAGGCAGCTTTTTTTTATTACTATTACTTATAGAGTTTAAAATAATTAAAGTTTCTCACACAAAACCACTAAGTCGCAAAGAAATTTCTAACTATTATTTGAAATAACTGTTGTAAGTTATTATTGCCCTTTGTTGTTAATCCGGCTTCGACAGGCTCAGCCTCCATGCAATTGGTCACTGAGCTTGTCGAAGTGACTTTCAACTTTATAAACTTTCAACTAAAAATTTTCAAATTCATCGTCAGTTTTATCCGTCATAATAATATTAACACCTTTTGTTGACGGCGGTTGTTTTATGGTTTGTTTTTTAACGGTTGTTTTAGGTTGTTTTTTAACTGTTTGTTTAGGTTTGTCAATAGCTGATTTAACTTTTG
>CAYRJP010000314.1:0-3293 GCA_964424425.1 uncultured Bacteroidales bacterium
TTAAACTTATTTATTTAAATAAGACCTTTCTTTAACTTTTCTTTAATATTTATTGAAAATTAGTATTAAAAAGTTATTTTTACCCGTAAACAAAATGAAGATATGTTTACCGGACTTGAAGTATTAGATACAATTAGATTAAATTTTAGTCCTACCGGATTGATTTTATTAAATATTACTTTGGCATTTGTAATGTTTGGAGTAGCATTGGAATTAAAAATATCAAATTTCAAACATGTTTTTAAATTCCCGAAAGCAACAATGGTTGGTATGGCTGCTCAGTTTTTGGTTATGCCAATGATAACCTTGTTAATGGTATTAATAATAAATCCGACACCGGGTGTTGCTTTGGGGATGATACTTGTAGCATCGTGTCCCGGAGGAAATATTTCAAATTTTATGACTGCTCATGCAAGAGGTAATACTGAGTTATCAGTAAGTTTAACTGCCATAGCCGATTTCTCGGCAATAATAATGACACCATTGAACTTTGCATTTTGGGGTAGTATTTACACAAATTTTTATACAAAAGCATCAAATTTGCTTATACCTGTAGAGATTGATGCATTTGAAATGATAAAAACCATGATACTATTATTAGGTATTCCATTGGTAATAGGTATGTGGTTTTCTCGGCGTTTCCCGAATATCCGAAATAAAATAATGCGACCAATAAAAATTATCTCTTTACTTATTTTTGCAGGTTATGTAATTGCTGCATTAGCTGCAAATTTCAATTATTTTATTAAGTATGCTTATTTAATTTTTATTATAGTTTTAATACATAATGCGTTAGCTTTTACTTCGGGTTACATAATGGCAAAATCGTTTAAACTGAAAAGACGCGATGTAAGAACAGTAACTATAGAAACAGGTATTCAAAATTCAGGATTGGCACTGGTTCTTATTTTTAATCCGAATTTATTTAATGGATATGGCGGAATGGCTTTTATTGCTGCTTTTTGGGGTATCTGGCATATAGTATCGGGATTAATAGTATCCAGTATCTGGTCTTACCAACCATTATTAAAACGACAATAAATAATTTATCTTTTTGCGATTTAAAAATTTGTTTATTTATTTGTCAATAATTAACACCTAATATATTAATGTATGAATCCTATTCATAAATTTGATTTTTGGCACAGTGTTTTACGAAATTATGTTGATTTTTATTTATATACTTTTTACGATAATATTACAGTAGTAGGTAAGGATAAAATACCTAAAGATAAACCAGTTATTTTCACAATCAATCATCAAAATGCTTTGATGGATGCATTAACAGTATTGTGCACATTAAAAGGTCAGCCTGTATTTATGGCTAGAGCTGATATTTTTCAGAGTAAATTAGTAGCTAAAATATTGCGTTTTTTTAAAATACTTCCTATATATCGTATTCGAGACGGCATAAAAAGTTTACAAAATAATGATGCTGTTTTTGAAGAGGCAGTAGAAGTTCTTGAAGCAAAAAAACGTCTTGTAATTTTACCGGAAGGGAGTCATTTTGGAGAAAGACGCTTGCGAGCATTAAAAAAAGGTATTGCCCGTATAGTCTTTCAAGCTGAAGAAAGAAATAATTTTGAGCTTGATATTCAAATTATTCCTATTGGACTTGACTATTCGCATTATATAAATTTTGGTGCCGATTTATTGGTTAACTTTGGTAACCCGTTCCCAATTAGTAAGTATAAAGATTTATACCTTGAAAATAATCAAAAAGGGATGAATGCTTTTTTGCAAGAACTTAGAGAGCATATGATAAATCAAATGTTGAATATTGATGATTCTCAAAATTATAACGAAATAGAAACACTTAAAGATATTTATGTTAATCATTTATTGGCGAATAAAAAATTACGCTATAACCATGTTAAAATAATTGATAAATCACAAGAGATTGCTGATAATATCATAAAATTTAAAAATATAAATCCTGATAAATTCGAAGATATTGGTAAACAAGCTCTGGATATTAAAGATTTATTGCGAGATTTAAAATTAAGATATTGGGCTGTAGCACAAAAACGTTACTGTTGGATAGGAATAATTTTAAATTATTTACTGTTAACTGTTTTATCACCTTTGTTTATTTACGGTTTTGCTGTAAATATATTACCTTTTTATTTGCCGGTATTAGCTTCGCGAAAAATAAAAGACCCTCAGTTTGTAAGTTCAATAAGATTTGGGATTTCTTTAATAACATTTACTCTTTTTTATATTATTTATTTGATACTGTTACTAATTTATATTCATCCTTGGTATTTATCAATAGGTATTTTGGTGAGTTTTTTACTTGCCGGAATGTTTAGTTTCAGGTATTATGTTGCATTTAAAAAGAATATTGCAAAAACCAAAATAAACATTTGGAAGATGACAAAAAAAACTAAATGGGTTGAGTTGAAAAACAAATGGAATAATGTTGTTGCCGAAGTTGAAAGTATTGTGAAAAACGGATAATATGAGTCACGATTTTACAGATATTTTCTTTATTAAAAATGGTAAATTTGTTGAAACATCAACAAAAATATCATCATCAGATAAAAATATTTCAGTTTACGATGTAGTAAGAATAATATCGGGCAAGGCACTTTTTATTGATGACCATATTGAGCGATTAAATAAATCAATTCAATTGACAGGAATAAATTTTACAATATCTGATACCGAAAAAATAAAACGGCAGATAGAAGAGTTATGCAGTAAAAATCAAAAGTTTTTTGGAAATATTGAAATACGATTAACTCAATTATCAACTGAAGAAATAGAATTTATTATAGGTTTTATTTCGCATAAATATCCTTCGCCGCTTGATTATATCAACGGAGTAAAAGTTTCTCTTTTATACTGTGAACGAAAAAATCCTAATGCAAAAGTTAAAAATACTGAAGTAAGAGAAAAAGCAAACAAAATTATTAAACAAAAGGGAGTCTATGAAATTCTGTTGGTAAACGAATTTCATCAACTAACCGAAGGTAGTCGCAGTAATGTTTTTTTTATAAAAAACAATACTCTTGTAACAGCACCTTTACAATATGTTTTGCCCGGAATTACCCGCAAATATGTTATTGAGATAATTAAAAATACAGGTTTGCAACTTATTGAAAAATTAATATTAATAGAAGAATTATCAACATTTGATGCGGTATTTATTTGTGGAACATCACCGGGAGTTTTACCTGTAGCACAAATAGACAACAATACTTTTGATGTAAATAATGCTGTTTTACGAAAAATAATTTTTGAGTTCAATAATATTGTATCGAAAAATATGAGTTAATTTAAAACATAAT
>CAYRJP010000315.1:0-3285 GCA_964424425.1 uncultured Bacteroidales bacterium
TAAATAAATGAAAGCACAAATAGTAACAATAGGCGATGAAATACTTATAGGGCAAATTGTTGATACAAATTCAACATGGCTTGCTGTTGAGTTGACTGCTCTTGGTTTTTCCGTTTCATCAATACTATCTATTCACGACAGTGAGAGTGATATAAAACAAGCAGTAAGCAATTCGCTAAAAAATAACGATTTAATTATTATAACGGGAGGGTTGGGACCTACAAAAGACGATATTACAAAAGCAACATTATGTGAACTGTTTAATACAGAATTAGAGTTTAACAATACTGTTTATAATGATGTGATTGATTTTTTAAAACATCGTAGCGTAGGAATGAACAAGCTGAACAAAGACCAAGCATTATTTCCTAAAGCGGCAACATTGTTGCGTAATAAGCAAGGAACAGCACCCGGAATGTGGTTTGAAAAGGAGAGAAGTGTTGTAATCAGCTTACCCGGAGTGCCTCGCGAAATGAAAGGCATATTTACACAAGAAATAAAGTCGCGGTTGATTTCATATTTTAAACTGCCCGAAAATTATTATCAAACAGTGATGATTACCGGTTTAGCCGAAGCTCAGTTGGCAATATTAATAGAGCAGTGGGAGAGAGAACTACCCGAAAATATAAAACTTGCTTATTTGCCTTCGCCAGGAGTGATACGATTACGATTGGGGATTATAGCAGAGAAAAATATAGAAGAATCAAAAAAAACATTACAAAAACAGATAGAAAAGTTACACAAAATTATACCTGACAATATTTTCTCCGATTATGAAGTATCACTTCAAGAGATTATTGGTAAACTACTGGTTGATAATAATAAAACACTATCAACAGCCGAAAGTTGCACAGGTGGAACTATTGCTCAATTAATAACATCAATATCGGGAAGTTCACAATATTTTAAAGGCTCAATAGTTGCTTATGCAAATGAGACTAAAATTAATGTTCTTAAAGTAGATGCCGATGATATTGATAAATACGGAGCTGTAAGCCGGCAAGTTGTTGAACAAATGGCTCAAGGAGCAGTTAAAGTGTTAAATACCGATTATGCAATAGCAACATCGGGAGTAGCAGGTCCTACAGGTGGAACAGATGAAAAACCTGTAGGAACAGTTTGGATTGCTGTTGCTGATAATAAAAATATCTATTCTGAGAAATTTGTTTTCGGAAAAAACAGAGAAATAAACATAAAACGTTCATCAATAGCAGCTTTGAATTTTTTAAGAAAAATATTATTAGTTGATAATATATAGTATTTGTTATCAGTTTATTATTAGTTATTAATTAAATAATAAATTTAAGATAATTTAAGATATTTAAAAATGCATTTTTAAAAAAATATATTTTTTTTCACAAAAAATGCTTTAAATATTTGATAATATAAATTAAAATAACGTATTTTGCGAACCGAAAAATGAGACAAGAATTTAAAAGATATAAGTGATGTCAAGAATTTGTCAAGTAACAGGAAAAAAAATGATGGTAGGTAACAATGTTGCCCACTCGAATAAAAGGACTAAAAGAAAGTTTTATCCTAATTTATTCACAAAAAAGTTTTATTTACCGGAAGAAGACCGTTGGATAACATTGAAAGTATCAGCTGCCGGTATTCGTAATATTAACAAAAATGGTTTATATAACGTATTGAAAGAGGCTAAAGCCAAAGGTTATATTAATCAATATTAAAAATATTAAAAGATGGCTAAAAAGGCAAAAGGTAACAGAGTTCAGGTTATTTTAGAATGCACTGAACATAAGGACAGCGGAATGCCGGGGACTTCCAGGTATATTACCAAAAAAAATAAAAAGAATACTCCGGAAAGATTGGAATTGAGAAAATACAATCCGATTCTTAAGAAAGTAACAGTTCATAAAGAAATTAAATAATTTTTAGAGATGGCTAAGAAAGTTGTTGCAACATTAAAAACAGGTGATGCAAAATCATTTGCAAAAGTTATTAAAATGGTTAAATCACCAAAAACAGGAGCTTACCAGTTTAAAGAAGAAGTGGTAAATTCTGATCATGTTAAAGATTTTTTTAAAAAATAAGATATTATTTAGCTTAACAAAAAGAGCTTTCTTCAATATTTGAGGAGAGCTTTTTTTGTTTAATCAGCCTAAGCTTTGCAAAGATTAACCCTTCCGATATGCTTTTCCGAAAAATATCGGATAAACAGAGACAAGCTGATTTGGAAATATACTTTTCGGCTAAAAACCAAAAGTATGTGATTCTTTATTGTGTAGCGATAAAAAAATATTTTGTTTTTTATTGTATAATTTGGGTTTAATCAATTGAATTTATTTATTTTACCTTTGAATTTTTAAATTAAAGAAATGGGATTTTTTTCTAAGAAAAAAAAGGAGAGCCTTGACAAGGGTTTGGCAAAAACCAAAGAGAGTGTTTTTAAAAAACTTTCTCGTGCTGTTGTAGGTAAAACAACAGTTGACGACGAAGTACTTGATAATCTCGAAGAGGTATTAATAACTTCGGATGTGGGAGTTGAAACAACTCTTAGAATTATTGAACGGATAGAAAAAAGAGTCTCTAAAGATAAATATTTGGGAACAGATGAATTAAATAAAATTCTGAAAGAAGAAATTGTTGAACTTTTACAAGAAAATAATACTTCGGATGTTTCTGATTTTGTTGTTCCTGAAACTAAAAACAATTTACCTTATGTAATTATGGTTGTAGGAGTAAATGGCGTAGGAAAAACAACAACCATCGGTAAACTTGCTTATCAACTAAAAAAAGCGGGAAAAAATGTGTATATAGGAGCAGCTGATACATTTAGAGCAGCAGCAATAGACCAACTTGAAATCTGGGCTAAGAGAGTTGATGTTCCGATTATTAAACAAAAAATGGGTTCAGACCCTGCTTCTGTAGCATTTGATACTATACAATCGGCTGTTAAGAATAATGCCGATGTAGTGTTAATTGATACAGCCGGGCGTTTGCATAATAAGGTAAATCTTATGAACGAACTTTCTAAGGTGAGCAAAGTTATGCAAAAACATATTCCCGAAGCTCCCCATGAGGTTCTGCTTGTTTTAGACGGTTCTACAGGTCAAAATGCCTTTGAACAAGCAAAGCAGTTTACAAAAGCAACCGATGTTACTGCTTTGGCACTTACAAAACTCGACGGCACTGCAAAAGGCGGTGTGGTAATCGGTATTTCCGACCAATTTAAAATACCCGTAAAATACATAGGAATAGGCGAGGGGATAGATGATTTGCAGGTATTTAACAGAGTTGAATTTGTTGACTCGCTTTTTAGTT
>CAYRJP010000316.1:0-3282 GCA_964424425.1 uncultured Bacteroidales bacterium
ATAAATTTTGACACAAATATACAATATTATTTAATGAACGCACTACTAGTCTCTAGCTTTCAACTTTCAACTCAATTCACTTATTATTAAAATCTTCGAGTAATTCCTGTAAAAATGCTTTTCCTTTCAATTCAAATTCAGAAGAAATATTATTTTTCTCAATAAACTTATTTCCCATATTATCCCATACAAAACCCGCTGTATCAGTATAAAAACCAAATCCGTTGTTATAAGCAAAGTAGGCAAAAGCATTTTGATTTTTCAATATATCTTTACTGAAATTAAAATCTTTAAAATCCTTATTCAACTGATTACCAATCATTAGCGGAATATCGGTTTGCGATGCGGTTTTGCTTATTACGGTATCTTTTATCACGGCACCGCCTGTCCATACCATAGGAATACGGAATTTTTGCGACGAATTGTAAGGAATATTACCAACCAAGCGTATTCCGTGGTCGGCAACAAGTATTATCCAAGTGTTGTTCCACCAAGTAGTTTGTTTTGCTTTGTTGATAAAATCACCCAAACAACTGTCGGTGTAATTTGCCGCATTAAAAAACTTTTGCTCATTGTCAAATCCCGTAAATTTACTTTTATGAGGCACTTCAAAAGGCTCATGACTGCTGAGAGTAAACATAACTCTGAAAAACGGTTGTTTTGTTTTTTGTAAATTATCAAAAAGCCTTTGAAATACAACATGGTCGTGAGCACCCCATTTTGAATTCATATCTTTTTTTGAGAAATTATGCAATGTTACCAACGTGTCGTAGCCACCACTTACAAAGTAAGAATTCATATTTGCAAAATTAATTTCTCCGCCATAGTAAAAGCCTGTTGAATAACCGTCTTTTTCAAGCATTTTACTCAAATGGGGCAGCTTTTCAGCTTTACTTGTAAATTTTATTATCGATGATGTAGGTTGTGCAGGGTAACCGCTTAAAACAGCTACAATACCTTTATCGCTACGATCACCGGCGGCGTAGAAATTATTAAAAAACACACCGTTTTTTGCTATCTCGGTAAAATTAGGTGTTACATCTTTTACTCCGTCAAGAGGCTCTATAATATTTGCGGTGAAACTTTCCAGTAAAATAATTAAAATATTGGGATTATCGCCGTCAATCAGTTTTGTAACACTGTTGTCTGTTTTCGACAATAACTCAGAAACATACTTATGTGCCTGTTTGTCTTGCATAAATGTTATTTTCTCAATCTCTTTATTATGAGCAAGCGACGAACCGAAATTCCAAACAGTATTTACTGCTGCGTGATTGGCAAATTGATGTTCACTGAAAAACACTGTGCCCGGATTTACGGGAGCAATGCCGAAACCTCCGCGAATAGGTATTATCATTGTTGCAGCAATAAACAACATTACAGGAATAAAATACCATTTTGCCGGTTTAGTTTTACTTAAATCTTTTATTATCCATCTGTTGAAATATTTATTTGATAACCAAATAATTATCCCCGACAATAAAGCCAGCAACATTATCAGCCAAACAGGTGTTGACGCTAAACTCTCTTTGGGTGTTTTTAAATAAAGTAAAACAGTATTATCAATTTTAAATTCCCAGTTTTTATACAGTTCAATATCAACAATTGAGATTATTGTAAATAAAAATATAAATATAAAAGTGTATGTTTTTATAAATCGTAAATTTACCTTTTTCCCGAAAGGGATAAGAAAAGCAAGAAAAAAGGCAAGAAAAAAGATAACATATCCCGTCATAGACATATCAAGTTTAAATCCGTGCAGAAAACTTCCGAAAATATTACTTGCAGGTATATCTTTTGTAAAACTATGATTGTAAATTATAAATATTGCTTTAAGCAAAATAAAATACACAAGCCAAAAAACAATGGATTTAACTATTATTGATAATCTTTCTCGCATTTTTAAGTATTTTTGGTTATCCTTATCTTTTTAAACGGATAAAAATAACAACTATAAAAAAAATATGGTAATTTTAAATGATTAAATTATATTTTATATGAATACAAAATACATTCGTCCGTATCTTTTCATACTACTGTTTTTAGCTTTTCCGTTACTTTTAATACCTGTTATTAAATCAGTAAATAATAATTTTTTAAAAGAGTCGCAAGAAGCACAAAATATCACCGATACAATAAGCAAAAGTAACAATACTTACGGATTGGTTATTCACGGAGGTGCGGGAAATATAAAAAAAGGCATGTTTACGCCCGAACAAGAGGCTAAATACAAAGCCAAACTTTACGAAGCCTTACAAACAGGTATTTCAAAACTTAACACCGGCGATTCAGCTGTAAATGTTGTGGTTACGGTAATAAATATTTTAGAAGATTCACCGCTTTTTAATGCGGGTAAAGGTGCTGTTTTTACCCACGATGGTAAAAATGAACTTGATGCATCAATTATGGACGGCAAAACAAAAAATGCCGGAGCCGTAGCAGGTGTAACCACCATAAAAAATCCCATTACGGCGGCTTATGCAGTAATGGAAAATTCAGAACATGTTTTTCTTTCGGGAAAAGGAGCCGAACAATTTGCAAAAGCACAACATCTTGATATTGTTTCGCCAAAATATTTTTTTACGCAAAAGCGTTGGAACAGTTTACAAAAAGTATTAAAGAATGAAAAAAACAATGCCGAAAAACACGGAACCGTAGGTTGTGTGGTTTTGGATAAATACGGAAATCTTGCGGCAGGAACATCAACTGGCGGAATGACAAATAAAAAATACGGTAGGATAGGAGATTCGCCTGTTATTGGAGCAGGAACCTATGCCGATAATAAAACTTGTGCAGTGTCGGCAACAGGACACGGCGAATATTTTATTCGTTACAATGTAACTTACGATATTTCGGCTCGAATGAAATATCTTCATCAAAATATTGTAACAGCATCATCTGATGTAATAAACGAATTGAAAAAAATTGGCGGTAGCGGTGGTGTTATCTGTATCGATAAAAGCGGAAATATAAATATGCCTTTTAATACGACAGGAATGTTCAGAGGATATTGTATAAAAGGAGAAGAACCGCATGTGTTATTGTATGAATAGTTTAATGATACAATGATACAATGATGTAATGGTTCAATGATATAATGATACAATGAATGCGGTAATGCAGTAATGCGATAATGCTATAATAAGTTGAAAGTTCTTAAAGTTTGTAAAGTTGAAAGTAAAAAAAACCTTAGCGTCTTTGCGGTGAAAACTTTAATTTTCTTATCCGCTCGTACGTTTGCATTAGAATTAAATAGGACTATTTTTATTATTATTTTTGTAT
>CAYRJP010000317.1:0-3278 GCA_964424425.1 uncultured Bacteroidales bacterium
TTTAAGGTTTGCTGAAAAAATATTTGCCTTTCAATTGGTTTTATATTTTTCAGCAAACCTTATTTAGGTAATATAATCTTAAATGTTGTTCCTTTATTTATTTCAGAATTTAGAACAAATATCTTCCCTTTGTGGTAGTTTTCAATAATTCGCTTGGTAAGAGAAAGACCAAGCCCCCAACCACGTTCTTTTGACGTATATCCGGGGTTAAAAATCCATTTATGTTTACTTTTAGAAATACCTTTCCCTGTATCCGAAAATTCAATAACAGCATCCTTTTTGTTTTCAATTAATTTTATAGTTATTGTCCCTCTTCCGCTCATAGCATCAACAGAATTTTTAACTAAATTTTCTATCACCCAATGAAAAAGAGAATTATTAAGAGGTAAAAAAAGTTCGTCAGAGGCTTCAAAAACAAGGTTGAAAGTTATGTTTTTTGAAGTTCTTATTTTCATATAATCAATAGCAGAAACAAGCGATTTTCTTAAATCATAAATAATCAATTCGGGAGCTGAACCTATTTTTGAAAACCTCTCGGCAATCATTTGGAGTTTATATATATCTTTCTCCATTTCGCTTGTATATGCCTTATTATCATTATTTTGATCGAGAATCTCAACCCACGCCATCAACGATGATATGGGAGTTCCCAATTGATGAGCAGTTTCTTTTGACATTCCTACCCACACTTGATTTTGCTCGGCTTTACGCGATGAACTAAACGCCATATACGATATTAAAATAAATAAAGATATTACTCCCAACTGAACATACGGATAAATACTAAGTTGTTTCAATATTATTGAATCATCATAATAGATAATATTTTTACTGTTGTCGGGTAAGTTAATAATTATAGGTTCATGGCGAACTTCCATTTTTTCAAGTTTACGATACAAATACTCTTCATTGTTTACTTTCGACTTCTTAATATTTGCAGTATAAACAATTTTATTATCATCATTTACTAAAATAACGGGGATAGTTGTATTTGTTGACAATATTTTAAGATAAAAATTTATCTCCTGATTTAAGTTTTCAGTATTTGCAATTTCAGCTTGAGCTTCAGCCCATATTTCCATATTTTTCCGTTCTTCGCTTTGCATTTTCTGCACCAATCTACCTGTATAAGTAAGCGATAATACTCCTATTACAACAGCTATAATAAACAATACAACTTTCCACTGTCTTTTATGCGTATAGAAATTCATTATAAATAATATAAATTAACAGATTCCAATTTTTAAAACGTATTTAAACGATAAATATTACTTTCCCCACGTATTATAAGGATGTAAAGCAATGTATGAATTATAAAACCGCTTGTCTCCGGTTACTTCCTCCCCTATCCATTCGGGCAATTCAATTTTCTCATCAACACTGTTAAATTCAACCTCCGCAATTATCAATCCGTCATTATTACCCAAAAACTCATCAACCTCAAAAATATGATTTTTATATTTTACAATATATCGTGTTTTTTCAACAACAGGCTTTTTACAAAGACTAAATAACTCTTCGGCTTCATATTCCGGAATTTCTTTCTCCCATTCAAATCTTTTCATCTGCGATTTATCGGCTATACCTTTTATCGTAATAAATCCTTTATCACCTGCAATTCTTACTCTTACGGTTCTTTCAGGGTCGGTTGATATATACCCTTGTTTTACATATATTGATTTTTCGGAATAACATTTAAAATCTCCTTTTACCGTAAATTTTCTTTCAATCTCAAAATGCATAATAAAAAGTTTGGTTACAGTAAAACTAATAAATAAAAAATATAATATATGTGTTTAACCATTTTAAAAATTGTGCGTCAAAAAAAATACTAACTAATTAACAAACTATATTATTATGCTACTTTTATTACTAATAATAGGAGTCCTTATATTCTTATTTTTTGCATGGTTTGCTGTAGTATCTGTTATTGAGAAAGAACCTTTGGCTGCAAAAAGAAGTTTAATGTTGGCAATAATATTGCCATCTCCGTTTATTATTCTTGCTTTTAACATTATCTCCAACAGCTTTTTGATGGGTAAAATTTTAGTAGGAATAGTGTTTTTAGTTACAATTGTTTTAATGTTTCCTTACAACAAAACCGTTAAAATAACAAAAGAGAATCCTTATTTGCGTTTTGATGAGCGAGATACAATGTTTTCGCGTAATGAAATAACCCGAAAACCCGAGTTAAGCAAAGAATATTACAGTCGTCTCCCCGAAAAACTTGTCTTAGATAAAGAATGGCATACAAAACCGGGCTTAATGTCGGAAAAATCGAGTATGTATTCGCCTATGACTTTTGCTGCCGCCGATGCAAGTTTTTTTGCAATTGAACAATTACGCCCTTTTGTAAAAACATACAAATCGGAAAATAAGAAAGAGATTGATGCCGAAAAAATTTCAAAGTTTATTACTAAATGGGCAAAAAAAATTGGTGCAGTATCGGTAGGTTTTTGCGAAATGAAAGATTATCATTACTACTCGATACGCGGTCGAGGTGACTATTACGGCAAAAAAGTAGTGCCTACACATAAATACGGAATAGCTTTTACCGTAGAAATGGACAAAGATTTTTTGGCTACAGGACCGGCAGGACATACCTTAATGGAATCGGCACAACAATATCTTAATTCAGGGACAATGGCAATACAAATTGCTAAGTTTATATCAAATTTAGGATACGAAGCACGAGCTCATATTGACGGTAATTATGAACTTATAGCTCCGCTTGTTGCCCGTGATGCCGGATTAGGCGAAATAGGCAGAATGGGACTTTTAATGACTCCCACATTAGGACCTCGCATTAGAATAGCTGTTATAACTACCAATATTCCTCTTAAAATAACAAAACGAAAACCTAACTATACTGTTCAAGATTTTTGCGGAATCTGTAAAAAATGTGCCGATGTATGCCCAAGTCAAGCCATACAAAAAATACCCCTGCAAATTATTGACGGTGTTCAACGTTGGAAAATAAATCATGAAAAATGCTTCGGATATTGGTGTGTTTCAGGCACCGATTGTGGCAGATGTATGAGCGTTTGTCCATATTCTCATCCCAATAATTTATTGCATAATATTGTAAGATGGGGTATTGGTCACAGTTGGGTGTTCAGACGATTTGCTCTGTTTATGGATGACTTTTTTTACAGTCGCAGACCTAAACCTGCAAAAGTTCCCAAGTGGATGCAAGTATCAAAAAGTGCATAATGCCATTCAACCATTGTGTGAATTTATCTGTCTCTTAATCAGTTCACACAATGGTTGAATTTTTA
>CAYRJP010000318.1:0-3276 GCA_964424425.1 uncultured Bacteroidales bacterium
AAAAATTTATGCTTATGAATTTGCCGAAAAAGATTACACTATGGCTTTGGATTTTTATCCTTTCAACGGTGAGTTGTATTACAAGCGGGGAATGGCACGTCGTCAACAAAATAAATACGATGCGGCTTGCAATGATTTTCATAAGGCTTTTAAATATAAATATATGAAAGCCGATGATGCTATTCGCCGATATTGTCGATAAAATGAGAGAGAATATTATTTTTTAGCGGCAAATTTAAGTAGAATTAGTTTAATGAATATCACAATTTTTTTATGATAAATTTACTTTTATGTATTCTTTCGTCAACATCAATAATGGTGTTGTTTAAAATTATCGAAAAACAAAAAACAGGACTTTTCTCACCGATAGTTATCAATTATATTACTGCTTCGTTTTTGGGATTTGTAATAAGCAATATTTCGCCTTTGCAATCGGCACAAGCAGTTCCGTTGTGGTTGTATTTTGCAATTATTATAGGAGCATTGTTTATCGGCAACTTTTTTTTAATCGGTTTGTCAACACAAAAATCGGGTATAGCCGTTACTACCATTTCGGTAAAAATGTCGTTTGTTATTCCTGTGGCATTCAGCATTATATTGGATGTTAACGATAATTTCAGTTTTACAAAATTAATATTGATAGCACTTGCGGCTGTAAGTGTATATTTGGTAGTGTCGCCCGATAGAGGCATAAAAAACGATACAGCAAATCATATTTTACCTGTTATAATATTTTTCAGTATAGGAATACTTGATTCGGTGGTGAAATATTCGCAATATCATTTTATTGATTCCGAAGAGTTTTCGTCGTTATTCAGTAGTATTAGTTTTTCCGTTGCCGGGATAATAGGCATAGTGGCAATATTTTTTAATAAGCGAAACTTACACTCATTTATGAAAATAAAAACGTGGATATTGGGAATATTGCTGGGAGTGGCAAATTTCGGATCGCTTTATTTTTTTATAAATGCACTTAATTCATTGAAATTTAACAACTCAATAGTATTGGGGATAAACAGTATAGGAATAGTGGTATTGTCGGTTTTGGCAGCAGTGTTGCTTTTTAAAGAGCATTTTTCAACACAAAACAAAATAGGTTTAACTTTGGCAATATTAGTATTGATTTTTGCAGTTTATAATTTGTAAAATAAAAATAAAATGACAGAATACACCGATAAATATAAAACAATAGTCAAAGAATCGGAAGGAGTTTATAAAGAAAAAGGCAGTAAATTTTATGCATTTGCCTATCCCGTAACATCCGAAGAACAGATAAAAGAGATACAAAAAAAACTGCGGAAAAGATATTACGATGCACGCCACCATGTATATGCATTTAGGCTTGGAGCCGATATGAAAACATTTCGCAGCAGCGACGACGGCGAACCGTCAAACTCATCGGGACCACCCGTATTGGGACAAATACAATCGCATGAGCTTACTAATATCTTAATTGTGGTAATACGATACTTCGGAGGAACAAAACTAGGTATTCCCGGACTTATAAATGCTTATCGCAGTGCAGCAGCCGATGCCATTGCCAATAATATTATTGTTGAAAAATACGAACAAGATGTCTTTACTATTGAATATGGTTATTCAGTAATGAATGATGTAATGAAAATATTGAAAGATGAAAATCCCGAACAATCAAATCAAGTTTTTGACAATACATGTCGAATAACGTTATCAATAAGAAAACAAAACGGTGAAAAATTAAGAGAAAAACTTTTAAAAATCAGTGGAGTGTCAATTTTATGAAAAGTAAACAGCAAAGATACGAAAAAGAAAGTAATATATCCATAGCTTAAAAATTAATATTTTACAAGTTTCTTGTTTATATTTGTCCAGTTTATTTAATTCTCAACACTAATATCAACTAGATGAAAAACAGAAGCTTAGTTTCCATTGATGACTACACCAAAGAAGAGTATTTAGAAATTCTGAGGGTAGCAGCCGAATTCGAAAAACAACCGGTGCAAAACATTTTAGAGGGAAAAGTTATTGCAACACTTTTTTTTGAACCATCTACCAGAACTCGTTTAAGTTTTGAAAGTGCAGTAAACAGATTAGGCGGCAGAATTATCGGTTTTACCGATGCTGCATCGTCAAGTGTCAAAAAAGGCGAATCGCTGAAAGATACTATTCTTACGGTAAGTAACTATTCCGATTTAATAATTATGCGTCATCCGCTCGAAGGAAGTGCTCGATACGCCAGCGAAGTGAGTCCTGTGCCTGTTATTAATGCCGGCGACGGAGCTAATCAACATCCTACACAATGTTTACTCGATTTATATTCAATACAAAAAACACAGGGAACGCTCGAAAATCTTAAAATATCGTTGGTAGGCGACCTTAAATACGGACGAACAGTTCACTCGTTGCTTATGGCAATGTCAAATTTTAATCCTACATTTAACTTTATTGCTCCCGACGAGCTTAAAATGCCCGATGAATATAAAATATTCTTAGATAAAAAAGGTATTAAATATACCGAATATTCAGACCTTGCCGAAAATATTAAAGATTCGGATATTGTTTATATGACAAGAGTTCAGCGTGAACGTTTTGCCGACCCGTTGGAATATGAAAAAGTTAAAAATGTGTATATTCTTAAAAATCATATGCTCGAAGGAACAAAAGAAAACCTTAAAATATTGCATCCGCTTCCGCGAGTAAACGAAATTGATACTGATGTTGACACCAACAAAAAAGCATACTATTTTCCGCAGGCTCTCAACGGAGTATTTACGCGTCAGGCTATTATGGCTAAAATATTAGGTTTAAAATAGCAGTAATAATTAATTTTAGTCATAAAATTTATTGTCGATAATTTAAAAAATCAGTTATGAACAAAGAAGATAAAAAATTAAGCGTTTCGGCTATCGAAAATGGAACAGTAATAGACCATATCCCTGCTCAAAATTTGTTTAATGTTATTTCAATTTTGGGACTCGACAGAATAACAGAAAATAGAGTAACTTTTGGAACAAATTTTAAAAGTGATAAACTTGGTCGTAAAGCAATTATTAAAGTAGCCGATAAATATTTTGAAGATATTGATATTGATAAAATTGCTTTGGTAGCCCCTCATGCTAAATTGAATATTATTAAAGATTACGATGTAGTTGAGAAGCGTGAAGTAAAGGTTCCCTCTGAAATTAAGGCTATTGCCAAATGTATGAACCCCAAGTGTATTACCAACAACGAAAATATCACAACAAAATTTACCGTAATAGATAAAGGAAACAGCATTTCGTTGAAATGTAACTATTG
>CAYRJP010000319.1:0-3269 GCA_964424425.1 uncultured Bacteroidales bacterium
AAACTGTTCGATTCTTCGGTAAAACGATTTGAACCCATACAATTTCCCGTAGGTGCGGGATTTGTAATTGACGGATGGGACGAAGGAATAAAACTAATGCGAAAAGGTGCCAAGTTTCAATTTATTATTCCGTCTGAGCTTGCTTACGGAAAAGAAGGAAATCCTCCTACTGTTAAACCCGATACCGACTTAATTTTTGATATTGAAATAATTGATGTTATCAAATAATTAAAAATTCAAGGAAAATATTGCAAATTAAACAGTTGAAAATATGGATGAACCAAAAAAACTATTTTCACAAAAAGATATTGCTATTGCTACTTTTTTTGGCGGACCTGCTGCTGCCGGATATTTAGTGAAAAAAAATTACCAAGCATTTAATCAAGAAAATAAAGGTAACAACGCTTTTATTATCGGAATTATTTCAACCTTATTAATTTTTGCCGGAATATTTTCAATTCCGGAACATATAATCGATAAAATTCCCAATGCATTAATACCTTCAATTTATACTGGTATAATTTATTTGATTGTTGAAAATATTCAAGGAGATTTGCTTAAAAAGCATAAAGAATTAGGAGGAGATTTTTATAGTGGCTGGAAAGCTGCAGGAATTGGAGGCATTTTTATGGTCGGTTTACTTTTATTTATTGTAGGAACTGTTTTTCTTACAGAAGATTTATCTAAACCGGACTTTGATACTGTTACCTATGATAATGAAATTGCAAAATTTATTAAAAATGAAAATAATGCCCTTGCTGTATTTAATGTAATTAATAATACTACTGACACTCAATATTTAATAAAGGAATTTAGTAAAGACATTGTTTTATGGAAAGAAAACAAAGAAATTATCAATAAAATTAACTCTATTAATAACTTACCTAACGAATTACTTGAACAAAACAAAAAATTATTAAAATATTGTGATTTAAGAATACAACAAAATGAGATTTTTATAAAAACTATTTTAGAAGATACTGATAAATATGCTTCGGAAATTGACGAAATAAAACTAAAAATTAATAATTTACTGGACGAACTAAAATAACAATAAAACAATTACAAGAGATTACAAATCTGATACTAAACCAAATGAAAAATAACAAAACTCAAAAAAAAATGAATTTCAATTGGCAAAATATTAATAATAAAAAAATTCTAATACTATTTTTTTTCATCGGTTTTATTCTTTACGGCAACACCTTATTTAACAAATACGCCCTCGACGATGCCATTGTAATTACCCAAAACAGTTTTACAAAACAGGGACTTAAAGGCATTTCCGATATTTTAAAATACGATACATTTACAGGTTTTTTCGGTAAAGAAAAAGAACTTGTTGCCGGAGGTAGATACCGCCCATTGTCACTTATCACCTTTGCTGTTGAATACCAACTATTCGGAGAAAATCCATTTATAAGTCATCTTATCAATATCCTTATTTATATTTTTATTTCATTTTTAATTTACAAACTGATTTTACTGCTGCTCGCATCACCAAAATATGCCTCAATAAAAAAGCAAACGGCAATATTCACCGCCATTATTTTTCTCTTGCATCCTACTCATACCGAAGTAGTTGCAAACATCAAAGGCAGAGATGAACTTCTCAGTCTTTTTTTCTCTCTTCTCGCATTTTTATCTTCATATAAATATTTAGCAAATAAAAAATATTTAAACTTGATACTCTCTTTTATTTGGCTGTTTTTAGGACTTTTATCAAAAGAAAACGCCATAACATTTATTGCCGTAATTCCCGCTGCAATATGGTTTTTTACCGACAACAATTATAAAAATATTATTAAAATCACAACTCCGCTTGTTACTGCAAGCATTGTTTTTCTTATCATCAGACACAATATTTTAGGAGAATTTCACACAAACACAGGCAACGAACTTATGAATAATCCTTTTCTACAAGCCTCGTCAAATCAAAAATATGCAACAATTTTATTCACATGGTTAATTTACCTGAAACTGCTGATTTTTCCGCACCCACTAACCTACGACTATTACCCTTACCATATCCAACTAACCGATTTTACAAATATTTTTGTCTTAATTTCAATTGTAATACTAATCTTTCTCTCCGCTGTTTTCCTTATCGGGATAAAAAGAAAAAACATAGTTTCGTTTGCAATATTCGGCTTTACGGCAACATTCCTACCCGTATCAAATTTACTTTTCCCTGTGGGAACTTTTATGAATGAACGTTTTATTTTTATGCCATCGCTGTTTTTTTCCTTTGCAATAATTTACCTTTCGGTAAAAAACTTTAACAAAAACAGTGCTGCAAAAGCAATTATCATTGGGTTGGCTGCTTATGCAGTTTTATTTTTTCCCGTTAAAACAATCGCACGCAATAAAATTTGGAAAAACGATTTTACACTATTTACCACCGATGTAAAAATATCTGCCGGAAGTGCAAAAGGCAACTGCTCGGCAGGCGGTAAGTTGTGGGAAAAAGGCAAAACCGAAACCGACAAACAAAAACAAAAAGAATTGTATAACAAAGCCGAACAATACTTACAAAAATCACTTGAAATTTATCCAAACTATGCCGATGCTTTGTTGCTGTTGGGTAATGTTCTGTTCGACAACAAAAAAGATATTGAAGGAGCTGCAAAATGCTATCTGAAAGTATTGCAGCAACAAAATGCTAACAAAAATGCTCTAAAAAACATTGATATTGTTTTACAACAATCAAAAAACAGAGATTTACAACTAAAATTCTACAAACAAATTGAAAAAACAAACCCCGAAAGTTATATTGTAAATTACAGACTTGGCGTTCTTTACGGACGATATTTCAACCAAATTGATAAAAGCATTCAATATCTTGAAAAAGCACATAAAATAAATCCCGACAAAATAGAAGCAATTAAAGATTTAGGCACAGCATACGGTATTGCGGGTAAAAATAAAAAGGCTTACGCTATTCTAAAAAAAGCCTTACAAACAGATAAAACCGATGCTCAAATATATATTAATCTTGGTATTGCTGCCTCAAACATAGGATTGACAAACGAAGCACAACAATATTTTATACAAGCTGAAAAATTAAAAACACAAAAACGATAACACCAATGGCATAATTTTTGCTTTGTCAATATTGTTTTTCAAATATTTATCTTACTAAAAAATATTTAACAAAAGTTTATCTTTATTGTTAAAGTTTATATATTCATAAAAAACACAACTATGAAACAGTTTATCGTATTATTATTACTATCCTCTTTTTTTCTTACGACAACAGCACAAGAAAA
>CAYRJP010000320.1:0-1823 GCA_964424425.1 uncultured Bacteroidales bacterium
CTGTAGGAAAAGGAACTCGTTGGGGATATGCAAGTGTAAGTAATGTTAATACAGGAGGAGTTACATGGGATGTTGAGTATTTTAATGCTTCTCCGTTAACAGAATCATCGGTATCAAACTTAACACCTGCTGATGCTGCAACCATTAAAAAAATCAGTAAACTAGAATATTGGAAGATCTCAGATGGAAATGCAGCACATACAGGAAATACAGCTAAGATAGGATTAAGTTGGGATGCTTCAAGTGATGTATCAGATATACAATCTGAACGTGAGAAATTAACTGTTATGGTTTGGAATAGTGGAAATACCAATTGGGATAATTACAGTGGGGTAGATTTTAGTTCCGGACATACTCAAAGTGATGGGTATTTTATTTCAACATCATCAGTTGCTTTTAGTTCAAATATTGTGACATTAGGAACTAGTGATCCAAACAATACACTCCCCGTTGAACTTCTTTACTTTACAGGAAAAGCTAATACTGATAATATAGAATTGAGCTGGGCAACCGAAACCGAAACAAACAACGATTATTTTGAAATTCAACGCTCAACCGATGCTGTTAACTTTACAACTATAGGAAAAGTTTACGGAGCAGGAAACAGTATGAGTAAAATAGAATATTCATTTACCGATGAAAATCCCGAATATGGTGTTAATTACTATCGTTTGATTCAGGTTGATTACAATGGTGATTCTGAAACTTTTAAGCCTGTATCGGTAGAGTGGGACGGAGGTAAGCCCTTAAATGATGATTTTGATATTACAGTTTATCCTAATCCTTATAATTCGGGAGATTTAACTCTTGAAATGAAACAGATAGAGCCAAATACAAGTATCAGAATAATATTAACCGATATTAGCGGAAATATTATCTTTAATGCTTCGGCATTGGTTCCCACAGGTAACGTAATAAACCTTGTGCCGAAAGCTGTTAGTCATCTTAACCAAGGGATTTATATTTTGCGTGTATCAATGGATAATAATGTAGTAACAAAACGAATTATCGTAAATTAATTGAAGGAGTAGATATTTTATATAAACAAAGGCTGTCATTTTTGACAGCCTTTGTTTATATAATTTTTTTTAAAATATTAAAAAAACTTTTTAATTGAGTTTTTTAATTCGGGAAACCTGTCCTCGTCACAATGATCTGAAAATATACCTATAAAATCTTGACCTTTTCCACCTTCGATAAACATAAACAATTGAAATGAATCGAACATATGAAAGTTACAATTATTTTTTATCTTTTTTACACTTTCGGTAAATTCAGAAAATTCAATGTTTTTTTCAATAGGGAAATAATATTGTCCCGGAATTTTATAATCTTTATAAAAATCTTCGCCTATCTTGACAAGTTCTGTATATCGTTTGTAAAATACAATTGTTTCAAATTCATTTACTTTTTTGTCGGATATAAATTTTATGTTTGTAGATTCTAAATCTTTTATTATTGTTTCAAGTAAATCGGTATTTGTAAGATTTATTCTTACACATTGATACTCATCTCTTTGAAACTCAATTTGTCCGGGCATTATCTCAATATCTTCCGATAACTCTTTTTTTATTTGATATGCTCTTTTTAATATTAAATCTTGAAAACAGTCGATATGCTTTTTTACAAGTAAAAAAAGTCGCCAATTACTTTGATGTTTATTAGGAGGAAAGTTTGCTAAAGCATAATAATCAGGTTGGTGGTTTGTTTCCAAAATTAACAATCCGTGTTTGCTGCTTAATGGTGAACGTCCTAATTTAACTTTAGCATTGTAACATGCTACGCCGTTGTATGTAATTTCTTGCATGGCTATAGTTTTAGAT
>CAYRJP010000320.1:1923-3256 GCA_964424425.1 uncultured Bacteroidales bacterium
TTTTGCGACCATATCATCATTAATACAGCCAATAGCAGCGATACTATTCCTATTGCAAATGTTCCCGAATATCCTATCGCTTCAAAAGCCCAAATACCTATAATAGGTGCAAATAGCCCGCGAAATCCCACAAGTGACAGGTGAACACTTTGATAATCGCCTGCATCTTCATTTTTACAAAAATAACTTGACCCTATTCCCCACAAAAGAGCCATAGTTGCCGTAAATATTCCGTAAAACATAAACGAAATAATAAGCATTATATAAAATTTAATGCCTAAAAATTCAAAAGAATACGGGAAATATTGTGTTAAAACCAGAAACAGCAAATGAAATAGCATTGAAGCAAAAGTGTAAATGCCAAATTTGCGGGGGTCTATCTTTCCTATCAGTTTACCAAAAAACGGAAGTAAAATTATAGCCAGCAGGTTATAAAAATTTTTGTAAAACGATATAGAAAAGTAATTTAAATGTAAGGCTTTATCCATAAATATTGTAATAACAGCAGCTGTTGCCATCCATGCAAAACCGTAAAACATAAATCCTATTTCAAAATCACGATAAGGTTTATTTTTAATAACTATTTCAATCATTTTTTTGTATATCCGCTTTAGCGAATCCCATATTGAACTTTGCGGAATAGGTTCGTGTGACGTATAGTCAATACGAGTAAGCAAATAAACTGATAAAATTCCTAAAATTGCCAGTATCGGATACACATAAGTAAATGCATAGTTGTCAAAATCGAGTAATAGTCCGAATCCGAATGTTATAAAAAGCACAATTATTTTTTTTACCGAAGTAGAATAACTGTAAAGAGAACCAAAGTTGTTTTTAGAGTAGTTATGTCGAAGAAGCAGATTTATAGTCGGCAATATTGCAGGCTTATACAGATAATAAAACAGAAATACACCTAGAAAAATAATCGGATAAATACTGTTGCCTGCAATTTGTGTTGCACTGTGAGGAAAAAACATAAGTCCTGCTAACGGTAATCTGGTAATAAGAGCAACCCACATCAAAAAATGTTTTTTATTGCGTGCCCTTTTTATAAATTCATTAAACAAAACCGAAAATAACAATACTATAACAGCAAATTGAAACAAAAAACCTATTTGGTAATTGCCGGCAAATAAACTTTTTATCAAAATAAACTCATTAAGCAATAAAGCACCATCAATAATTCCTTCAAGAATCATATGAGTAGTATGTAATTTAAAAGTTTTTATTTCGCTTACAGTAAGTTCCGATTTTTTTATTCTCATATAGCAGTATTTTTAATTGCTATTATTTTTTTGCAAAGATAAAATTTTGATTGTTATAAAATAGAAAT
>CAYRJP010000321.1:0-3250 GCA_964424425.1 uncultured Bacteroidales bacterium
ATTTATTCTTCAATATGAAATTATTCATTATGATATGGTATGAATAATATTATTATGACACATTATAATTGTATTTTTTAATATTTGCAAAGTATTATAAATTTTACGTAAATTAGTGTCATCAATAAAAAATATTTGTTATGAGTAGTGCTAAAATTAATAAAATTATTTGGGTAATAGTGTTATTTGCAGGTGCCATAGGAACATTGGGATATTACGACATAGTAATAATTAAAGGTATAACCAAATACAGTTTTGAGTTTCTGTTAACAGGATATTTGATTCTGCTATTTGCACGATTACTAAAAAAATAATAGTCTCAGAATCTGCAAGTCACAATGTGAGTTATTAATTTAAATATATTAAAAAAACTCATATTGTGACTATCAAGTATCTTATAGCAGTTATAAAATTATAACTTTTCTTTTATCTTTTTTGTCTCTTTTTCGTATCCGGGTTTTTCCAGTAGAGCAAACATATTTTTCTTGTATGCTTCAACTCCGGGTTGGTTAAATGGATTTATACCGAGAATATATCCTGATATTCCGCAAGCAAATTCATAAAAATAAATTAATTGTCCCAAATAGTATTCATTCAGTTCGGGAATTTCAATTCGTATATTTGGCACTCCTCCGTCAACATGAGCAAGAGCAGTTCCCAGTTCAGCCATTTTATTTATATTGTCAATGCGTTTTCCGGCAAGGTAATTTAATCCGTCAAGATTATCGGTATCGGCTTCGATAACAATTCTTGAATCGGGAGAAGTGATTGACACAACTGTTTCAAACAAATTGCGAGTTCCATCTTGAATATATTGTCCCATACTGTGTAAATCCGATGTGAAATCAACACTTGCAGGAAATATTCCTTTTCCTTCTTTTCCTTCGCTTTCGCCGTAAAGTTGTTTCCACCATTCGGCAAAATAGTGTAGTTTCGGGTTGTAGTTAGCCATAATTTCAATACCTTTTCCTTGATGTAAAAGAGCATTGCGTGTTGCTGCATACAAAGCCGAAGGATTTTCTTTAAACGGAATATCAGGGTTAGTCATTTTTTGTATATCACAGGCTCCTTTTACCAATTGGGCAATATCAAAACCGGCAATGGCAATGGGAAGTAATCCTACGGGAGTTAATACGCTGAATCTGCCACCCACATCATCGGGAATAATAAATGTTTTGTATCCTTCATTATCGGCAAGAGTTTTTAAAGCTCCTTTTTTTGCATCGGTAATAGCAACAATTCGTTTAACGGCATTTTGCTTTCCGTATTTTTTTTCAATATCCAATTTCAGTATTCTGAATGCAATAGCCGGTTCGGTAGTAGTTCCTGATTTTGAGATAACAATAATACCCCAATTTTTATTATTTAAAACAGAGCGAAGTTCAGCAAGATAATCTTCCGATATGTTTTGTCCTGCAAATATTACAAGCGGATTATTGTTACTTTTTAATTGTGCAAAATTATCGCTTAAAGCATTAATAACAGCTTTTGCTCCAAGATATGAGCCGCCAATGCCGATAACTACCACTATTTCGCAATTATTTTTAAAAAAAGCAGCCGATTTTTCAATTTCTTTAATGTTTTCAAATGATATTGAAGATGGTAAATTTACCCATCCCAAAAAATCGTTTCCTTTACCTGTTTTGTTGTATAGTGCTTTTATATGTGATTCTATCTCTGTTTGAAACGAAAAAATATCATCTTCTCTTATAAAAGAGAGAGTTTTAGAGTAATCTAATTTAATATTTCCCATTTTTTTGCTTTATTTAATGTTTGAGTTAAATTATGTTTTTTATGTAAACCGGCAATATCGAAACAATTAAGTCAGCGACATGGTTAGTCGCTTTATTATCCGTCGAGGCGACTGTTTTTCATAAAGAATTTTATAAATACTTTCGGCAATGGGCATGTCAACATTGTATTTTTTATTTATTTCGTGAATCCCTTTTGATGCAAAATACCCTTCGGCAACCATGTTCATTTCGCTCTTTATGTATTTAATGGAATATCCTTTGCCTACCATTGTCCCGAAATAGCGGTTACGGCTAAATTGCGAATAAGCGGTTACAAGCAAATCGCCAAGGTAAGCACTGTTTTTAATGTCTCTTTGTATCGGATACACAGTGTCGGTAAAACGCTTCATTTCACGTATTGCATTGGAAATTAGCACAGCTTGAAAATTATCGCCAAACCCCAATCCGTTGCAAACACCCGATGCTAAAGCATAAATATTTTTTAACACTGCCGCATATTCTGTTCCCAAAATATCGTCCGACTGATTGGTTCGTATATAATGATTGTTATACAAATCGGTTACAGCCTTTACTTTCTCTTCGTCTCTAAATGCTATTGTTAAATACGAAAGGCGTTCAAGAGCAACCTCCTCTGCATGGCAAGGTCCTGAAATTACTCCTATCGAATCAAAAGGCACATCGTAGGTTTGATGCATATATTGCCCCACAAGCAAATTGTCGTCGGGAATTATTCCTTTAATGGCAGTTATTATGGTTTTGTCTTTAAGTGGCAATTTCAAATCTTGCAAAGCAAACTTTAAATATGCCGAAGGTATAATTAAAAATATTGTATCCGAATTTTCAACCAAATGGTTTATATCATTGGTAAGATTCAACAATTCGGGATTAAATTCCGCATCGCTCAAATAGAGCGGATTGTTTCCGTATTCTTTAAGATGTTCGATAACTTCTGTTTCGTGAATATACCAATTAATGGGAACTTTTTTTTCTTGAATAATTTTAGCATTGGCTGTTGCCCAACTTCCTGCTCCTACTATTCCTATTCTTCCAATATTAAACATAATTATAAGATTTTTCTATAACAAAGATAATATTTTTTAAAACATTGAAAATTTGAAATTATTGCAATGTTTATTTTATTTTACTCTTCCGGGATTTTTTGAGATAAAATCTTTCCAACTGTTGAAAGGTTTTTTTTCGCCGGACGGCTTATTTTGATAAAAATGGCACAATGCCGCAGCAAGTCCGTCGGTAGCATCAAGATTTTTAGGAATATCTTTAAATTTCAGTATCTGTTGCAACATTTTAGCAACTTGTTCTTTTGAAGCACTACCGCTACCTGTTATCGACATTTTTATTTTCAACGGAGCATATTCAAAAATAGGAATATCGCGTGAAAGAGCAGCTGCGATGGCTACACCTTGTGCTCTGCCCAGCTTAAGCATCGACTGAACATTTTTACCAAAAAAGGGAGCTTCAATGGCAAGTTCATCGGG
>CAYRJP010000322.1:0-3197 GCA_964424425.1 uncultured Bacteroidales bacterium
CCCCAATCGGTTCTTACCCAAGTTACTTTACTGTTCGATTTTAAAATTTCGGATACCGAATCGGCAATTAATTTCAACTGTTTTGTATTATCTCCCGAAATTCTTATCTCCAACGGTGCGTCAAACTGCTCCATAGCCAGTTGCTTCCATTTAATATGAGCATTCGGAAAAATATCGCTAAACTTAGGCGAATACTCATCAAGAATTTCAATTGTAGCTTCGTCGGAAATGGTATTTACCATAAGCTGACCAAAGTTTTTGGCAGGCACGTGCGGTGCATAAAGAGCATTGAAACGCGGTGAACTCATTCCCACAAATCCTGCTACATTGGTAACTCTTTTGTCCTGTAAAAGAATTTTTTCGATACTATCAACTACTGCTTGTGTCTGCTTTAACGATGCTCCTTCGGGCAAATAAATTTCAACGGGAAACTGGCTGCGTTCCATAGCGGGAAACAGTTTTTGCTCTATCCCCGTAAGGGTAATAATACCGGCTACAACTATAATTATACCGGCCATAATAGTTGTTATGGGATATTTGAATGTTATATCAAGTCCTTTGTCGAACCAATATTGAACCTTGTCGAGAAAACTTTTTTTGTTGTTTTCGCCCGATTTGTGCAAACCTTTTTTTATGAAAGTGTAACACATAAACGGCACAAGAAGTATTGCCACAATCAGCGAAATAACAAGAGCAATGCCAATTGTAAGCGGAAAAGTTCCCACAAAATCGCCGCCCATTCCTGTTAAGAAAAGCATAAGCGGAAAAAATGCGGCAATAATTGCAACGGTAGCCGACAAAATTGGTATAAACAGTTCTTTTGCCGCATTAAATGCTGCATCCCAAGGTTTTTCGTTGTTGTCTATTTTGTCAAGATAATTGTCGATAACTACAATTGCATTGTCAACAACCATTCCGAGCACTACTATTAATCCTGCCAAAGAGACAATATGCAGTTGAATACCAACCATTTGCATAATACCGAGAGTCATTAAAACCGAAATAGGAATTGTTACTCCGGCAACCGATGCCACTCTGAAAGGCAAAAGAATCATTGTCACCAAAATAACGGCAATAATTGCAATCACAAACTCTTTAAGAAAATGTGATATTGAATTGTCAACCACTTCGGGCAAGTTAGATATTACATTGATATTAAGGTCGGACGGTGCATTGGCTTTAAATTGTTTGATAACATTTTGCACCTCTTCGCCAAACTGCACAATATTGTTTCCTTTGTGCATTTCCAACGAAAGCAACAGGGCATTATTACCGTTGTTTTTCAAATAACTGTCGGGTTCGCTGTATTTACGTTCAACCGTTGCTATGTCTTTTATTCTTATGGTATTGCCTTGCGGGTCGGAATAAACTATCTGATTTTCAATATCTTCAATACTATTTAAAGGTGAGTTTACGTGCACCGGCAAAACAAACTTTCCGTTGTCGAGTTGTCCGGCATAGTTAAAACTTTTTTGCATTTTAAATGCAGCAAGTATTGTTGACGGATTTACGTGATACTCATTGAGTTTATCGGTGTCAACATATACATAAATTTTTTCTTTTTGTGTTCCGTATCGCTTCATTTTAGAAACCGAATGAATTTTTCTGATATCGGCTTCAAGTTTTTTCATCTGCTCTTCGAGTTGATGATAATCCTTTTTGTCAGACGACATTGTAATGAGCAAAGCCGAAGTGTCGCCAAAGTCGTTGTTTCCCACAAGAGCAAGCACTCCCGACGGTAATTTCATTTTCAGTTCATCGAGTCCGTGACGTAGTTTCGACCAAAATTTATCGGCATCGTGCACATCGTCGTTCAGCTCAACATAAATAATCATCAACCCCTCTTTTGAGTGCGAATAAGTTTTACTTTTATTTACCTCTTCGTATCCGAAAATATAATTTTCAACCTCAGTGGTAAGTTGCTTTTCTACCTCTTGTGACGATGCACCCGGATAAAGTCCCACAATCACCCCTTGGCGTATTGTAAATTCGGGAAATTCGCGACGCGGCATATTTTTTAACCCGAAAGCTCCCATTATCATCATTATCACAACAAAAGCGATAACAATTTGCGGGTATTTCATAGTTGATTCTATGATATTTAATTTTTTACTCATTTTATCAAAGTTTTAAAAATACTACAATACAACTTGTTGGTTATCTGTAAGTTTCTGTTGTCCCGAAAGCACTACAACATCATTTTCGGTTAAACCGGAAATAATTTGAATACTGTTATTTAAAAAATTACCTGTGGTTACCGGCTGTTTTTTTACGGTATTATTTTCGGTGTCAACCGTAAAAACATACGATTTGTCGTTTTTATCTTTCGATACACAACCGTAAGGCACATAACAAATGTTGTCGCTTTGCATTGCAATATTTACGTCGCACACCATTCCGGGCTTTATTTTAAGATTGCTGTTGTTAATCAATATTTTAACATCGTAAGTTCGCGAAACGGGGTTTGCCATTACGCCTATTTTTTTTACAATGCCTTGAAAATGCCCTTCGCTTAAAGCGGAAATATTAATATCGGCAGTTTGTCCGTTGTTGAACATACTTATTTCGTCTTCGGAAACCGAAATTTTTGCGTAAACTCTGTTTATTGATACTAAATCGAAAACCGTATTTGCGGGAGTAATATTTGTTCCTGCTTCGTAAAATTTTCGCCCGACGAT
Organism: uncultured Bacteroidales bacterium; assembly: GCA_964424425.1. Taxonomy (GTDB): domain Bacteria; phylum Bacteroidota; class Bacteroidia; order Bacteroidales; family SZUA-534; genus GH45. The sequence goes on from CAYRJP010000322.1 coordinate 2,679, forward strand.
TCCGCTTGAAGGTGCTCTGAGTTTACAATCGTTAAGTTTTTTTTGTGCAATATTGAGCGATGCTTTTGCCTGATTGAGTTTCGATAAAACTTCTACCCATTTTATTTCGGGCAAAGTGCCTTTTTCGTAAACGGGCTTTAATCTGTCGTAAGCATCCTGTGCCTGGTTTTTTACAGCCAAAGCAGCATTGTAACTGTCTTGATATGAGCTGTTGTCAATTTCGGCAATCACCTGACCTTTTTTTACAAAATCGCCTTCGTCAACATACAGTTTTACAATTTTTCCCGATACCAAAAATCCAAGCGGAATATTAACTTCGGGAATGATAACCCCGCTGTAATTTTTAAAATTATCATTCACTTTTTTAGAAACCTTTACCGTTTCCACTTTCGTGATGCTTTGTTTTGCAACATTGTTGTTGTTTACCTCTTGCTTTTCTTTGCATGCAGTAACAATTAAAATACTTAGTGCGAATAATACTACTCTCTTCATTTTCTGTCTCTTTTTATATATTAATAC
>CAYRJP010000323.1:0-3197 GCA_964424425.1 uncultured Bacteroidales bacterium
CTTATAAGCCTACTGCTTTTATTATTTTACGGAAAAAAGGAATATTATTTTTCATCTGATTATAATTTATTTTTCAATGGTCAGATGGAACATCCTGTTTGCTAATTAACTCTTCCAACTTAGCATTTTTTGTTATAATCATGCTTTCCAAAATAACTTCTCCGAAAAAATCGGAGTAAACAGGAACAAGCTGTGTGTGTTAAATAAAGTTATCATGGATGTTTCATAAAATTTTTATTGTTAAATAATTAAATATTATATCTAACAAACAATTGATTATCTTATATTTATTTATAAACGCAAATTAAATTATAAAAACACTCTCTTTTCTTTAATAGAACAATCCAAAAAAAAAACATTTTTTTTCATCTTTTTATTTGTAATATAATATTCAAAGTATATCTTTGCATCGCTTTTGAAAAAGCAAAGTTCTTAAAAGTATTAGGGCGATTAGCTCAGTTGGTTCAGAGCACTTGGTTTACACCCAAGGGGTCGGGGGTTCGAATCCCTCATCGCCCACTTTTTTTGTTAATAATTATTAAAAACGTTTTTTGAAAATATTTATATCGGGCGATTAGCTCAGTTGGTTCAGAGCACTTGGTTTACACCCAAGGGGTCGGGGGTTCGAATCCCTCATCGCCCACTAAAAGCCGAAGCAAATTTGCTTCGGCTTTTTTATTATAATCTCTTTCCCGAATTATATCAAATACACTATAAGTTCTGCATCTTTTACTAAAACAAAAGCTAATGCCATAAAGTTTCTGTCGAATAAAAATGTATATTGTATCTGAAACATAATAATAGCCCCCCTTAACTTTAACGTTATCAATATATGTCGAATACAATACTTTTTTGTTCAATTCTTTAATAACTGCAATACGTCCGTCATTATAAATATCAATGAAATACAATTTATAAAAATATTTTTCTACATTTTAATCTGTTTTTTAATAAAAATATTTATTTTTGTTCGTGTTTTTACGAACAAGTATATGATTGACTTAAATATAATATCGGAACGACAAAAGCGAACAGCTAAATATGCCAAGGCTATGGGACATCCCATAAGACTATATATTATGGAACTTTTATCGAAACAGAGTTGTTGTTACAGCGGTGATTTATCGGAAGATTTACCGATTGCCAAGTCAACTTTATCGCAACATCTAAAAGAATTAAAAGAAGCGGGGCTTATTCAAGGTGAAATTGAAGCTCCGAAAATACGATATTGTATCAACAGAGAAAATTGGAAAGATGCTTTAAATCTGCTTAATTCTTTTTTAAAACTGTAAAAAAATTTGAATACAATGTTCGTATTTTTACGAATTACGAAATATATTATTAACAATAATAAAAAGCTATGGATTACAATAATTTAAAACCTGCAAAAACTGAAATTAAAGTTTTAGGCACAGGATGTAAAAAGTGTAAAACTCTTGAAAAAATAACACTTCAAGCTGTTGAAGAGTTAAATATAGATGCCAGTATAATTAAAGTTGAAGACATTGTTGAAATAATGCAATTCGGTGTTATGACAACTCCCGCTTTAGTTATTAACGACAAAGTAGTTTTAAAGGGTAAAGTGCCGTCTTTAAACGAATTAAAACAAATTATCACACAATAAATTACACACACAAACACACACAATTATGAAAAATTTAATTATTTTATTATGTCTGACTCTTGCATCAGGCATGGCTACAACAGCACAAAACACATCGCAAAAGCAAGAAAAAAACAACGTAAAAGTTTACTATTTCCACATGACACACCGTTGTGCTACCTGTCAAGCCGTAGAATCGGTTACAAAAGATGCTTTACACGAATATTATGGTGACAATGTGTTTTTTGAATCAATAAATATTGAAAAAGAAAACGACAACCCGCTGTTAAAAAAATACAAAGTAAGCGGACAAACTCTGTTGATTACAAAAGGCGATAAAGTTATTGACATTACAAATCAAGCCTTTCTGAATGCACGAACAAATCCCGACAAGTTAAAAACAAAAATAAAATCAACAGTAGATTCAATATAAAACTATGGATGTATTACAAAACTTTTTTGAGTCATCACAAATTCCGATATTGTCGGCTTTTCTATTGGGACTTATGACAGCCGTAAGTCCCTGTCCTCTTGCTACCAATATTACAGCCATAGGGTATATAAGTAAAGATATTGAAAATCAACGCAAAGTTTTCACAAACGGTTTAATTTACACATTTGGGCGAGCAATCTCTTACACAACAATAGGATTGTTGTTTTTCTTTGGAGCGTCTCAATTTGAACTTTCCGCATTTCTGCAAACATGGGGTGAAAAAGTTCTTGGACCGTTGTTAATTATTATCGGATTATTTATGCTTGGCATTATTTCGATGAAAATACCGGGAATAAGTTCTTTAACCGAAAAAATGGAAAACAAAAAAAACAGCGGCTTTTGGGGTGTTTTACTTCTCGGAATAGTATTTGCATTGGCTTTTTGCCCGTATAGCGGAGTTTTATATTTCGGCATGCTTATTCCTATGACCATAAGCAGTGCAAGCGGTTTATTTCTTCCTGCCGTATTTGCTCTGGCAACAGGTATTCCTGTTATAATTTTTGCTTGGTTAATTGCTTTTAGTATCGGCTCACTGGGCAATGTTTACAATAAATTGAAGGTTTTTGAACTGTGGTTTCGCAGAGTAATTGCAGCTTTGTTTATTATTGTGGGAATATGGCAGATTTATGTAATGAGTTGAAAGTTATTTAATGATACAGTGATATAATGATATAATGATGTAATGATATAATGATGTAATGATGTAATGCAATAATGCGATAATGCAGTAATGAGTTGAAAGTTTATAAAGTTGAAAGTCTCTCTGGAGGCTGAGCTGGTCGAAGCCGAATTAGCAACAGAGAACGGCTATAACTTGCAAAAGTCACTTCGACAAGTGGTTACTGAGTTTATCGAAGTGCTCTCCGAAAGTAATCGGAGTAAACAAGTGACCGGTTCTTTATGGCAATAAATTAGTAAAAATTAGTGGAATTTGTGGATAAGAAACCTTTGTGACTTAGCGTCTTAGCGGTGGAAACCTTAATTTTTTTTAATTTCTTAATGTTTCAAAATTGCTGAGCAAAGCGAAGCATAACTTAAATATTCTTAATTTTCTTATATGGTTCAAAAGAATGAGCGTAGCGAATAAATTAGTTAAAAGTT
>CAYRJP010000324.1:0-3185 GCA_964424425.1 uncultured Bacteroidales bacterium
GATATAATAGGTGTTCAACGCTCCAGTATCTCTCATATTTTATCGGGACGAAACAAACCCGGTATGGATTTTATTCAAAAAATATTAACTGCATTTCCAAAATACAAAGCAGAATGGCTTGTTATGGGAACAGGTGAAATTTATAAACAACCTATGCAGCCTACCTTGTTTGATACCGAAAAAACAGCATTAAACACAGAAAATACTGAAGATAAAAACAACGAATTATCACCTGATACTATTGAATCTACTGCTGAAATTCAAAATATTCTGCCAAATAATAACATAACTCAACAAAAAGATATTGATAATAAAGAAAATACAGCAATAAATGATAACAACAAAAAAAATGACCAAAATGATAGTCGTCAACAAAAACATGCCATTAAGATTGTAATATTCTACTCAGATAAAACATTTAGTGAATATTATCCCGAATAATATCTTTTTATCTATATTTGCATGCAAAAATAGTGTGTAATGTATAAAATAATTCGTCCCGTCCTTTTTCTGTTTTCCCCCGAAAATGCACATAAAATAGCGTTTGGGGGACTGAAATTAGCAAAAAAACTCGGTTTAAAACCTTTATTAAACTCAATTTATAATCCTAAAACTTTAAAGTCAGAAACAGAACTGTTCGGTTTGAAATTTCCCAATAAAGTTGGAATAGCGGCAGGATTGGACAAAAATGCCGAAGTGTATGATATGCTTGGCAGTTTCGGGTTCGGACATATTGAAATAGGAACTGTCACTCCAAAAGCTCAACCGGGAAATCCTAAACCCAGATCATTCAGACTTACTAAAGATAAAGCTCTTATTAATCGTATGGGATTTAACAACAACGGTATTGAAGCTGTGGTGAAACAACTCAAAAAAAGAAATAATAAGCTGATTATAGGCGGAAATATAGGTAAAAATACTCTAACCCCCAATGAAGACGCTTTAAACGATTATATAGCTTGTTTTAACGGTCTTTACGACCATGTTGATTATATTGTTGTAAATGTAAGTTGTCCTAATATTACTGACCTTAGAAAACTACAAGATCAAGACTCTTTAGAACTAATTCTTACAACTCTTGACGAATTACGACAACAAAAGCAACATAAAAAACCGGTGCTTTTAAAAATTTCTCCCGACCTTAATGATTTACAAATTGATGAAACTCTTGAAGTTGTGGAAAAATGCAATATCGACGGTGTTATTGTAGCAAATACAACTATCAGAAGAGATAATTTATTATCCGATAATAATAAAATTGACTCTATTGGGAATGGTGGACTTAGCGGAAAGCCGTTATTTGAGAAAACTCTTGAAATGATTGATTATATAAATAATAAAACCGAGGATAAACTACCTATTATTGGTGTAGGTGGTGTTTTTACACCTGATGATGCAGTAAAAATGCTTACAGCGGGAGCTTCGCTGGTTCAATTATTTACCGGTTTTATTTATGAAGGGCCAGCTATTGCTAAAAGAATAAATAAAATAATCAGGCTGTTACAAATGTAATAAATAATCAATTATTCTAATTTACTTTTGTGAAATAGCATTGTTTACAAAAGTAAACTAGTATTGCTTGCCTTTTAAAAACTAAATGAAAAACTTACTAAAACTTTATATTTGCTATAAATATTTAATACCCGACACTAATATTTCTATTTTTCTTATATGTTTTTACATTATAACCTCTCTATTTTTAATTTTTACGTATCAAAATGCATAAAAATTAAAATATTCAATTCTCAGAAAGGTGTTTCTTAAGTATTTTATTGATTATTAATACATTAAGAACAAAAAAGTGTGTGTGAATTTTATATAAAATAATTATACAGTAGTGCAATTGTTTAATACTAAAAACTTAAGTAGTCTAATGTCTAGTTTCTATTTTCTAGCAGTCTATTAGTCATTTCGAACGATAGTGAGACATATATTTGCGTCTTTACGGTAATTCTTAATGTTTCAAAAATAGCTGAGCACAGCAAAGCATTAACTTATATGTTCTTAAAATATTATAATTCTGTAAATCTTATTTTCTACTTATTTATCGGGAAACTGTGCCACTTTTCGTAATTTAAAATCTTTTGAATATTCAAGAATATAAATTGCCGTATTTTGATACCCCCCTTGATTCGATACAGGCACAAAATTAAAATTAGTTTGCAATAATCTCACTTTATTATTATGAATACACTTTCTAAAATCTTTTCCGTATTTATTTAATGCCAAACAGAAGTATTTACAAATATCATATCCTTGAAAAGAATATTTTTCGGGTTCTCCTTTAAAATAAAACCGATATTTCTTTACAAAATCTACAACATCAGGTTTGCTGTAATCAATAAATGAACTCGAAAATATATGAGTATTAGTATTATGAAAATTACTGAGCTCAATATTCTCAAACCTTACCCACTTAGGCTGTCCGAATACTGTAATATCATATTCATACGAATAAGCATTTAGCTTCCCGATTACATCAGTTACAAAAGCCTGATTGCTCGACGGTATAATTACAATATTCTTTATTCCGGGTGTAAACACCTCTTTTAAAACACTGTCGCGAGCATCGTAATAAAATACTTCATTATACTTTATCTGATTGAAATTATTTTCGTTCATTTGAGCAAACAGTTGTTGTTTAAACTGAGCAATATATTCTTGATCAAGATTATTACCGTCGTGAATTACTATGTAATTTTTTACATCAAATTCATTTAAAAAATCCGAAGCGTGCTGCATCTGGATTTCAAATGGCGGGCTTACCTGAAAAGCATACGGATTATGTTCGATAAACTTATTTTTCAGCGAAAGCGGTGAAACAATATTTATTTGATGTTCCCACGCATAATCACCAACTATTTCAAGATTATCGCCAAATACAGGTCCTATAAATAAATCATAATTTGATAAATCATTGATTCTCAGTAATTTCTTTACGTGATTTGTATCGTTTTGAGTATCAAATACTCTTATGTCAAAAGATATTCCTTTCTCTTTTAAATCGAGTAAAGCAAGCAATGCTCCCTGATAAAAATCGATGAAAATTTTTGAACGTTGATATATTTTATCTTCAATTCTACTTGTTTTCAATACCGATTCTACAATCTCAATTCCATCGGCATCTCTGGTTTTTATTTCAGTATATTTACCAAGTGTATCGTTCATGTTTAAATAAAAAGGCA
>CAYRJP010000325.1:0-3175 GCA_964424425.1 uncultured Bacteroidales bacterium
AACTATAATTCTTTTATCTCCTATATACTCAGTTAAGTAACCGATTTCTTGGCTAAACAGATTTTCGTTTTGTAACATCTTTTTTACGGTGGGAGCGGTATCTTCGGTAGCAGCAATAAGCAAACCGCCGCTTGTTTGAGCATCGCATAGTATTAAGCGTTTTGTTTCATTATTTTCAAGTTGAACTTTATCGCCGTAACTTTTCCAGTTTCGTTTTGTTCCGCCGGGAATAGCACCTTTAGCGATATAATATTCCACAGGTTCAAAAACAGGCACTTTATCGTAATTTATTACAGCACTCACATTGCTGCCTTCGCACACCTCAAGCAGATGTCCCAATAGTCCGAATCCTGTAACGTCGGTAATTGCTGTAACACCGTCGATAGCTGCAAGTTTAGAACCTATTTTGTTTAGTTTCATCATCGATTCGGGAGCAATATTTTCGTGTTCGGGTTGTATCAAGCCGTTTTTTTGAGCTGTTGCTAAAATTCCCACACCAAGCGGTTTTGTTAAAAACAGACGACAACCGGGAGTTGCTTTATCATTTCTTTTAAGTTTATCAAGTGGAACAATACCTGTTACGGCAAGTCCGAAAAGCGGTTCGGGATTATCAATACTGTGTCCTCCGGCAAGAGGAATGCCTGCTTCTTTGCAAGTATCGCGACCACCTTCTACAACCTGATTTGCCACTTCGTTCGACAGTTTATCAACAGGCCAGCCTAATATTGCAATTGCCATTAAAGGTTTTCCGCCCATGGCATAAATATCGCTGATAGCGTTGGTAGCAGCAATTTTTCCGAATTTAAAAGGGTCGTCAACAATGGGTAAGAAAAAGTCGGTAGTGCTTATTATTCCCATACCGTTGCCCAAATCATACACAGCCGCATCGTCACGGGTGTCGTTACCTACAATTAGTTTGTCGGTTTTTACTTGCTCTATCTGTGTTTTAAGTATTGTTGTCAACGATTTAGGTGAAATTTTACATCCGCACCCTGCACCATGACTGTATTTAGTCATCTTAATATCCGAAATTTTTATGGTATTCATCTTAATTTTTTATTTTTATAAAGCCGTAAGGCTGATTAATTAATGTTATTGTGTTATTTTTAAAAGTTCGTTTGTGTTTTTTTCGGCATCAACAGTTGCAAGTTTTAATGTAACAACTTTCGATTTGTCTCTTGTTTCCACACCCCGTAAATACGCTTTATCGTAATATCTTAGAGTTATTTCGGCAACTTGTTGTAAATCATTTGCTTCAAGAGCATCCGTTGCGTTTTTTGTTCTGTCATAACCAAGTCGTTTTTCTATTTTTAAAATACTGTTTTTTAAACTTTCTTTGTCAAACAGTCCGTATGTGTTTACCAAATATTTTGCTCTTTCCCTTACGGGGATGTCGATGAAAATTACGGTTTGTTCACGCATTTGCATAAATAGAGGTCGTGGAATAACAATTTTACCGATATTTAAACTCTCATCTTCGAGCCAAACAGGTTTGTTTAAATTAAGTTTGTGCATTTGCCAAAACAGATTATTCTCAAATGTTTCAACAGTAGGTTGCGGTTCTTCGCCAATAGCACCAAATGCCGACCCTTTATGATTTGCCAATGCTTCGAGGTTGATAACTTGTTCACCTTTTTTGGCAAGTTGTTTTAAAATATCTGTTTTGCCGCTACCTGTATATCCGCCAAGTATTTTTAAATTAAATTTTTGTTCAAAAAACGAAAGCACAAGATTACGAAATGCTTTATATCCTTTTTCAACTACATATACGGTGTTAAATCCGTTTTTATGCAAGTGTTCGGCAAACGATTGGCTTCGCATTCCTCCTCGCCAACAGTGAACGGCAATTATTCCGTCGGGAGCTGTTTTTTGCGATTCGGCAATAAAACTTTCAAGTTTGGGATTTACGTAAGTGTAACCCAATTTAACAGCTGCCTCTTTCGATTTTTGTTTGTAAACGGTTCCTACCGCAGCACGTTCTTCGTTGTCAAACAGCGGAATATTTATGGCATTAGGGATGTGCCCTCGCTCAAATTCGGCAGGAGAGCGAACATCAATTATGGGAATATGATTGTATTTATAAATATAATCTTCAATGGATATTCTTTCTATCATTTTGTTTGCCTTTCGATAGCATCGTTAATGAGTTTGGTGTAAAAATCGGACAAATCTTCACCGTAAGTTTTTATTTGTTGAGGAATTATCGATTCTTTGCTCATTCCTGGAACGGTATTTACTTCCATAAAATAAAACTGATTATTTTTAAGTAAATAATCAACTCGCACCACTCCCTTGCAATTTAATATTTTATAAATTTCGTAGGTTAACCTTTGGCATCTTATGGTTTGCTCTTGTGATATTTCGGCAGGAGTAACCTCGTTTGACAATCCTTTGTATTTGGCTTCGTAATCAAAAAATTCGGTTTTACTTATAATTTCCGTTACCGGAAGAATAAATTTTCTGTTGCTTGAAATAAATAAGCCTGCCGTAAATTCCCTGCCTTCGATAAATTCTTCGATAATAACTTCGTAATCTTCTTTAAAAGCTTTGTCTATAGCTTCTTTTAGCATGTTGCTGTGTTTTACTTTTGTTACTCCGAAACTTGAACCTCCGTTGTTTGGTTTCACAAAAACAGGCAATCCCAATTTATCAATTATCTCTTGTATCGAATAGTTGTCACCTTTACGCACCAAAGCTGCTTTTGCCGTTAATACGCCTGCATCTTTCAAATATGTTTTTGCTGCATATTTGTTGAATGTAAGTGCAGATACAAATGAATCGCCTGTGGTAACGGGAATATTCAGCATCTCAAAATATGATTGCAGCTTACCGTCTTCGCCCGGAGTGCCGTGAATAGCCATAAATACAGCATCAAAAGTTATTTTGTTTTCGCGAAAGCGAAAACTGAAATCATTTTTATCTATCGGTAAATTTCCTGCCGGAATCTGAACTGACCACTCGTCTCGATTGATTAAAACAGTATAAACAATAAATTGTGATTTATCTATTATTTCGGATATTTGTTCGGCACTTTTCAAAGAAATTTCCTCCTCCTTTGAATATCCGCCACAAACAACAGCTATTGTTTTTTTTGTCATAAATTTATACAATAAAATACATCAATAATTAAAGTGCGAAATTAATGATTATTTTAATAAAGAAGAAAGAAGATATA
>CAYRJP010000326.1:0-3172 GCA_964424425.1 uncultured Bacteroidales bacterium
ATATAATATAATAAAAATTAATGACATAATCTACTTTATTTTAATTCTGAAAAGGCTCTCCTTTTGGGAGAGCCTAATCGTTACTAACTTCTTATCACACTATTGCTAATTAACTACTACTTTTTTAATTACAAATCCTTGTTCATTAGAAAATTTAAAGAAATATACACCGGCATTATCAATCTGTAATTGAGAATTTCCGATTATATTTTTCTCCATAATGATTTTTCCTGTAATATCACGAACCTCAAGAGTAACATGTTCATTTAGATTAATATTAACAATTCCTTGAGAAGGATTCGGATAAATATTAACAGGCATTTTTATATTATCATTGATACCGACAGTGATTGACAATACATTAGAAAATGCTGTTTCAGAAGTACCATCATCGTATTTTGCAATAATACCATATACATAGTCTCCTGTTTCTTGTGCAGGCCAATTTTCAGTATCAGTATAATTATCAACATCACTTGCAATACCGGTAGCTACAGTAACCCATTCTGAAGGATCTTCTTTATTTTCTTCTGACATAAAATATAAATCAAAAGTTTGAAGACTTTTAACAGAAGATTTTGTTACAATAGGTTTATCCAATGCAATAACTGTAACTTGTTCTTTACTGTTATTTATATTTACAGGAGTCAAGTTTGTTTTTGTTGTTGTTCCTTTATCAAATCCAACAGCTCTTATTAAGAAATTATTAGGAATGTTGGCAAACATATCAGTCCATTCGCCTGATGTGTAATCAGATGCATAATAATGTAGTCCTGCGTGAGCTTCGTATGGTGCATCTACACCATCGTCAATTGCAAGACCAAGAAAACCTGCATAACTTAAAGCTAAATAGAATCCATTAGGAGTACTAATAATTGAAGGTAATTTATAAGTGCTCCATTCATCTTTAGCTGTTTCTATTCCACTTACGTGAAATATAATGCTATCCTCATCAGGTGTTCCATCGTCTTTTAAAGCAAAAATAAACAAATTAACCGTTGTAGCTCCTGAACTTGAAGTTAAGAACCATTTTATTTCTGATATTAATACATTATTGTTGAATATTGATCCCATAACAGAATTATCACTACCTGATCCAAATCCAAGTTGTGAAGTTGCAGTTCCGTCATCGTGACGAAATTCGGTCGGGTCTTCCATTGTCCATTCAATATAAGCTCCGGCATTACCATTGTCGGTAGCTAAAATGTATGAAGCAGCTGATATATCGGCATCCATTTCAACAGCGATATTTAAGTCTTGATCAACAACATCAAAAGTAGTTGTTCCTGTATAAACTAATTCGTCTGCTGATACTGAAAATTCATAAGACCCTATAACTAATGTAAATTCTGCTTTACCATCTGAATCGGTAGTTTTTAACTCGTCACCAACTGTAATTTTAGCACCTTCTACTTTATCCGAATGATTATCGGTAACAGTAAAAGTTACTTTATAAGTAGTTAAATGAAGAACTATATCCTTATCTACTGTTGCATTATTAACAGTAATAGTTCCTGTTTCATTATCATAATTTGTTTTTGAAACCGTATAAGGAATATCTGTTCCGTTTGCTATATTAAAAACTGCTTTACCGTCACTGTCCGTAAAAACAGGTGTATAACTTCCCAATTCAACTTTTGCTCCTTCAATTTTATTATTGTTTTCATCTTTTACGGTAAAAGTAACAGGCCATTCAGTAGTTCCCGCCTCTAATGATATTGTAATATTTACATCATCATCTTCAACGGTAAGAGTTCCTGTAACTGTTGAGAATCCTGTTGCAATAATTTCATATGGCCAGTCATTTGTTGTTAGCATCATTTCTGCTTTTCCCGCTGCATTTGTAAGAAATTCATCATTTTTAATAAAAACATGAGCATTTTCTATAGGATTGGTACCATCATTAACCGTAAAAGTTGCTTTAACAGGATCTTTTGGAATTACTGCACACATTGTGTGTGAACGATTTGTCTCTGCTATAAGAGTGAATTTTCCGTTTTCAGTACTTATTGTTCCAAATTTTGCTTGATCTGCAGTATAATCATAAATAGTTGCGTAAATTACATCTTTTTCACCATAATCTCCGCCAATATCATTTGAATAACGAACATCCATAGCTACATCGCCACCAATTCCTCCTATAGATGTTGTATGAGCATCGGTTTTGTCGATAGACATAAATAAACTTGAATCGTCTGCTTGAATAGTGTATAAATTGCCGGAGCCATCAGCTGCCATTCCAAAATATGTTTCAAAAGGCAATTCACCTACTAATTCGGCTGTCCATTCTTTAGATACTTTATAAAGTTCTGTATGCCAATCACTTCTCTCATTTAAAGCATACATTTGATCATTCATTTGATCGTATGCAAAACCTCTAATTTTACGCAGTTCGTCAATTACTGTAAATTTAGCAGCAGAGCCGTTAGGAAGCATTTTATATACTGTATTGTCTAAAAAAGCATAAACTACTCCGTTAATAGCATCACCACATTTAATATAACCATTTGTATTTGCAGGACCTATATCGGTAATATTTCCGGTAGTTTTGTTAATAGTTTGAGTCATACGCCCACTACCTTGAAAAGCCCATACAGTACCCGAATCATAAGTTAATTTAAACACTTCGCAGTTTGTATTTAATGTATCATTTGAGTTATCGGCATCACCGGTTACCGTAACTGCTGCCGTCATTTTATAAACACCTTCTCCGGGAGATGCCAAACCTGGAAACTCCACAACAATATCTTCTAAAAAAGCAACAGTATCTGTTACATTAACCGTTTTATCATAAGTAGTTCCATCAACAATTAATCTGACATTGTAACCATGTTCAGATTCTCCACCATAGTTATGTATGGTAACTACTGGGTGTATAGTATCTCCTTCGGCAACACCTGAAGGTGAAATTTCAGTAACACTTAAATCGTGAGGAGCCGGTTCAACTACTGCAAAATCATCAATAGCCCATCCAGAACGAGTAGGCCCACCTGTTGCAGCTCCCAATACATATCTAATTTGGAAATTAGCATTTCCTGCTGCTTGAGCAGTAACATCTATTTCTTTATAAGACCAACTATTTTCTTGAATAAAATTCGGACTTTTCCAAATTTCTACCCATTCGGTTCCGTTATATGCATCAATACTCATATTCATATATACAGAATGATAG
>CAYRJP010000327.1:0-3156 GCA_964424425.1 uncultured Bacteroidales bacterium
GAATTTTAGCTGAGGATGTAAAGTCGGATATTAATATGCCACCGTTTGACAAAGCTGCAATGGATGGTTTTGCCATCCGCGAAAGCGATATTGACAACGAACTTGAAATAATAGAGACAATAGCGGCGGGACAAGCTCCGCAAAAAAAAGTTGAAAGCGGAAAGGCGGCAAAAATAATGACAGGAGCACCTGTGCCCGATGGTGCCGATTTTGTTATTCAAGTTGAACTGTCGGAAATGACAAGTGACACTACGGTGAAATTTACGGGACACCCTAGAAATAACATAATTTACAAAGCCGAAGATGTAAAAACAGGCGATGTGGTTTTGAAAAAGGGACAAAAAATTGATGCTCGTCATATTGCCGTCATGGCATCGGTGGGTTGTTATAATCCTGTAGTTTACAAAAAACCTGTTATCGGAGTAATTTCTACCGGCAATGAGCTTGTTGAACCTGATATAAAGCCGAGTTCTTCGCAAATTCGCAACAGCAATGGGCATCAGTTGGTTGCTCAAATAATGCAGTGTAATGCAATTCCTGAATATATAGGTATTGTTAAAGATACTTACGAAGATTTGTATCAGGCGGTAAAGCAAGGAGTTGAAAAGTGTGATATACTGTTACTTACAGGTGGAGTAAGTATGGGAGAGTTCGATTTTGTTCCTAAAATTATGAACGATTTGGGAATAAAAATTCTTTTCAACAGAGTGGCGGTTCAACCCGGTAAACCTACAACTTTTGGTAAAAGGGAAGATAAATTTATTTTCGGTTTGCCCGGAAATCCTGTTTCATCGTTTGTGCAATTTGAGATATTTGTGAAACCGTTGATACGAAAAATTACCGAGCAAAAATTAAATGAAGTGGTAATAAATCTGCCGCTTGCAAAAGATTATAAAAGAAAAAAAGCAGAACGCAAAGCATTTATTCCGGTAAATATTACAGAAACAGGTGAAGTAATGCCTGCCGAATATCACGGGTCGGCACATATATATTCATTGCCCGGTGCCGATGCTTTTGCTGTAATTGAAAAAGGCGTTAAAGAGTTAAAAAAAGGAGATTTGGTGAATGTTAGATTGTTATAAACGCAAAATAAATTATCTACGTGTATCGGTTACCGACAGATGTAATTTGCGATGCACATATTGTATGCCTGCCGAGGGAGTTCAACTGCTCCCGCATAACGAAATACTTTCGTTTGACGAAATTGTTGATGTAATAAAATACGGTGTGGCTCACGGTATCGACAAAGTGCGAATTACAGGCGGAGAGCCTTTGGTGCGTAGGGGAATAGTTGATTTAATTGCAATGATTTCTCAAATTGAAGGAATTAAAGATTTGGCAATGACTACCAACGGAGTTTTTCTTGTGAAATATGCCGAAGACCTTGCCAAAGCAGGTTTGCATAGAGTAAATATCAGTCTTGATACTTTGGATGCCGACAAATTTCATTCAATAACAAGAGTAGGTAATTTGCAAGATGTTTTAAACGGAATTGAAGCAGCTCAAAAAGCGGGGTTAATCCCCATTAAGCTCAATTGTGTAATTAAAAAATCGTCAACCGAACCTGATGCACAAATGGTTGCCCAATATGCAAAAGACAATGATTTGCAAGTAAGATTTATTCCGCAAATGGATTTGGAAGAGGGAGATTTTGGTATTGTTCAAGGAGGTGAAGGCGGAAATTGTGCTATTTGTAACAGATTGCGATTAACAGCCGACGGAATGTTGAAACCTTGTTTGTTTAGCGATATTGCATACAGTGTAAGGGAGTTAGGTATTGAGGAGGCTTATAATCTTGCATTGAAAAACAAACCGCTAAGCGGGCATAAAAATAAAACAGGAAAGTTTTATAATATCGGAGGATAGTTTATCTATGATTGAAAATCAAAATACAGAATTTAAAAAAATATGGAAAGATGAATATTTAAAATCTGTTTGTGCATTTGCAAATGCACAAGGAGGAATTTTGTATATTGGATTAAATGATGATGGAATAGTTGTAGGTATTGATAATTATAAAAAATTATTGGAAGATCTTCCTAATAAAATACGTGATATTCTTGGTATTGTGCCACAAATAAATTATAAAACAAAAGACAATAAACATTATTTAGAAATTATTGTAAAATCTTATAATGCACCTGTTTCATTTCGAGGTCATTTTTATTATCGTTCAGGAAGTACTATTCAAGATTTAAATGGTCCTGTTTTAGAGAAATTTTTATTAGAAAAAAAAGGTAAAAAATGGGATGGAGTAATTATTGATATATTTTCATTTGAAGATTTATCTCCGGTTGCTTTTGATATTTTTAGAAAAAAGGCAAGATTAAGCAAACGAATATCGGAAGATGATTTAACAGAAAATAATGAAAAACTACTTGAAATATTAGGACTAATAGAAAATGGTAAGTTAACTCGTGCTGCTTTTTTATCTTTTGGAAAAGAACCGGAAAGATTGGTTACAGGTTCTTATGTTAAAATCGGATTTTTTAGTTCACATACAGATTTACTTTATCATGACGAAATTCATGGAAGTTTGTTTGAACAAATAGAAAAAACGATGGATATTTTGCTGACTAAATATTTAAAAGCAAATATTGCATATGAAGGTTTAAGCCGTACCGAAACATATGATTATCCTGAAAATGCTTTAAGAGAGGCTATTCTTAATGCTTTAATACATAAATGTCAAGTTTCACAAGGTTGTTAACGAAAACTTGCATAATAAACTTGACACTGTCCTAAAAAGTGTGTAAAGTCGATTTGTTTATAAATCGGCTTTATTTTTTATTTCATTAATAGGGTTACCCATTTAAGTTGCATATAATTTAATCGAAGCATATGCAACCGGTTCATGCTCTACGCATCTCATAATTATTTTATCTAAAATTGATTGGCGATGATTCCTTCTGTTAAATCTAAAGAAATATTCATCAATATAATTTTGAAGATATTCTTTATTACAGTACGAATGCACACCTCTTAGCCAATTTTTAAAATTTCTAATCTGAATATGGAGCATTTTAAAGTTCTTGCCATGATTAGATAAAGTTTGTTCTAAATTTGGGTATTCTTCTTTAAGAGGTTTATACCCTGACCAGCCATCAGCCATCACTATTGCATCTTTCTTTATGTGATGATCAAAGATAGGTTGTA
>CAYRJP010000328.1:0-3149 GCA_964424425.1 uncultured Bacteroidales bacterium
TATTTACAGGCACAACGTATAGTTGAGTTGTTTCGTATTTTACAACTTTTATTTTCTTTCCTTTTTCAATAAATCCGTATTGCGATTTTGCATCGTATGGAGTATTGTCGATAATAACAGTTCCCGACGGACGAAGCACGGTTTCGGCAATACCTTCTTTGCCCACAAGGTTTTTAAAACTTAAATCGGCACTTGAATAACCTTCATTTGTAGGTTGCGATGCTTTTAATGATATTTTTCCGCCGAGAAAACTTGATTCAAACATTCGTTTGCTTAGAATTATTGACAGTATAAGCGAAACAAACAGAGAGCCTAATACAAATAAAAAAGCACTTATTATAGCACCGGCAAAAGCTCCTGTGCCTTCAAATTCAAATTCAAACGAGTCAACCATAGCAAGGCTTAATCCCGTAATGGTTAAAATAATTCCTGATATTCCTGCAACTCCAAAACCCGGAATTGCAAATATTTCAACGGCAATCAATATCAAACCTACTATAAACATTGCTATTTCCCAATGAGTAGCAATGCTTTCGAGATAAAGAGGTGCAAAATACAAAATGGCAGCGGTAACAGCAGCAGCCAAAGGAAATCCTATACCGGGCGTTTGCAATTCAAAATATATTCCACCGAAAATTACCATAATAAGTAATCCTTGAAACATCGGATGAATTAAAAAACCGATAATATTATCAAGAGGTGTGGGATTATATTCTTCAACAACAGCAGGACTTAAACCCTCTTGCTCTATTATTTCATTAATATTTTCGGCAATACCGTCACAAAATCCGTATTTTACGGCTTCGTTAGTTGTAAAAGTAATAACTTTTCCCGTGTCAATTACTCCTTTAACATACATATCGGGGTCAACCATAGCTTCGGCAATTGCAGGGTCGCGTTTCCATTTGTAGGTTGTATCACTTCCGTGAATAACGGTATCTTTACCGTGAGCTTCGGCAGTAGCACGCATAGTGCTTCGCATATAGCTTTGGTATTTGTCGGGCATCTGTTCGCCTGTTTGATTTACAACGGTAGCTGCTCCGATATTGGCACCTTTTCGCATATAAATTTTATCGCAAGCTATTGATATTAATGAGCCTGCCGATGCTGCATTGTTATCTATAAATACATAAACAGGAATATTGCTGTTTAGTATTTTTGTTCTGATAGAATCGGCTGAAACAACCATACCTCCGTAGGTATTCATATCAATAATAATAAGGTCGGCATCTATTTCGTGAGCTTTTTCAAATGCCTTTTGAGTTTTTCGCCATAATGCCGGAGCAACATCCTCTTTCATGTCAAATTTTAAAATAACAGTGGTATCGTTATTTGTTTGAGATTTAATACCTGAAAAGGAAAAGATTATTATTGTTAATATTAATATTATGTTTCTCATATGTTTGAAATTTACAAGATTATGCTTTTATATTTATATGTAAAAATAATATTTTAATTATTATTAATACTGTTTCAATTTTTTTATTTTCCACCTCTTTGGCAGGCTCAGTGTATCGTCTTTTTTTATATCAGCCTCTCTTCTTTTAGTCTATCCAAAACCTTAACAGAAGAGATATCCATTTTAGAAAAAGCAAACCATTTCTTGCCTAAGTCTTTAAGGCTTGCTCCAAAATGGTAAACATCTTTTTCGTCAATAATTAAAAAGCGGTCGTGAGTATCTTTAAATTCTTTTAGTTCTACATTAGGATATTGCTCTTTATATTTTTTTATATCTAACTTGAATTGCTTCGATATGTTTTTGGTTATTATAGTTAAACTTACCGTTTTTTTTCGTTTCGTAAAATGAGTTAAAACAGTATCATCAATATAGTTATCAATTAGAATAATAGATTTTTCTGCAGAACGAATTAAATCGGAAACAAAAGTGTAGGCATCAAATATTTGTCCGTTAAAAAATACATCTTGTTTTGGCTTAATGCTTTTATTTTCGAGAGCATTAAATAGTTGTTTGAAATTTTCATCGTGTTTGATGAGTTTTTGTTCAACTTTATCCAAACGTTGAAATAATCCTGCATTTGCAGTGATAAATTTTTTCATTTCAACAAATGCATGAATAATTTGTATGCTCACTCTTACAGCAGGTTCACTTCTTAAAACGGCTGAAAGCATAGCAACCCCTTGTTCGGTAAAGGCATAGGGGAGAGTTCTTCTTTTTGCGGTCGCAATTTGCGACTGCAAATTATTATCTATTACTGTGGTCGCAATTTGCGACTGCAAATCATTCCATTCATTTACAGTAAGTTGAAACATAAAATCATCGGGAAAACGCTCAATATTTCGTTTTACTTGTTCATTTAACCGTTTTGTTTCTACTTCGTAAATTTCAGCCAAATGATAATCAAGTATTATCTGAACACCCCGAACAACGAAAATCTTACTTTGTATGTTTTTTAATTGTATTATTTTATTTTCCATTTTCAATTATCCATTAGTAAAGCACTTTGTTTATTCAATTCCGCCATCTCTTGTAAAATCTCTTTCGGCTCATGCAAAGGAGCTTCTTCGGGCGTATTTGGTTTTTTTACGGAAAGGTTGAAAGTTGTTTGGTCTATTTTCCATTTTTCAGGTGGTAGCTGAGCCTGTCGAAACTTTGGTGCTGTCAAAGTTGTTCGTTGAAATTTTGGTTCAATAATATTTTGGTAAGTTTTTTCCGATAGAAGAGTTGCAGTTTTTTTGTCTTTTTCAAAAATGTCAAGATATTTCAGAAAAAAAATCCACGAGATTTGCTCCATATAATCAAGTTCACTTCCGTAGCTTGTGTCTTTGTGTAGTATATCGTCTATATTTTTATATACTTGCTCAAACATAGATATTTTTAAATCTTTTTACTTTTAATTTTGGGTGAATGTTGTTTCTTAATTTTTATATTATTTTTCTGCTACGCAAGAATACTTAATGTTCTAAATATCTTAAAAAACTCTTAATGTTAAAGAGAAATTACTTTTCATTCAAAACAGCTACACCTTTTGTTTCGTTTAGAGCCAAAGTTGCACCTACGGCAGCAATTATTGCCGTTATTCCCGAAAACAATACTCCAACAAAAGGAATAAACAGCGAAATGGAAAACAGAGAACCGTTGGCTATTGCCATACCTTTGTTTTTACGAACAAACAATACGCGTTCTTTTA
>CAYRJP010000329.1:0-3110 GCA_964424425.1 uncultured Bacteroidales bacterium
TATAATAAAATTTATTGCGGCACCTTTTGATATGCCGGTTTGAGTTGCCGTAATAATTAAAATACTTTTATCACCTAATTTATTAATAGCTTTTTCAATATTTGCACTCTGAGCCGGAGGTATAAACAGAATATGACAATCTTTAATATCGTTTAATGTAGCAAAAGGTGCAACTTTTATTGGTTGAGAATACATTTTTTTATTTTTTGTTATTTTATAAAGTTCTCCAATAATAGGATTGTTGCCCAATACACCAATTTTAAAATCTCCTGTTCTGTAATCTGAAGGCCACTCTACATACGATAAAAAATTATATATATAAGCAGCTTGAAATTTCTCAACTTGGCTGAAAACTGTATTTGAAACTAATAATATTAAACCAAGAACTAATAAATTGTATTTCTTTTTCATCATGAATATTTTTTAAGAGGTGTTATTTTTAAAATAAATATTAATAAAGGTAAAAAATAATATGTTAATATTAAAATAACATTTAACTGAATATTTTGTTTATCAATTATAAATTATTTTTATATTTAAAGAATATATCTCAAAATAACAAAATGGAGAATGCTATTGATTTAATACTTGAAGACATTATAAATTTAACACGCGAAAAAGTTTTATCGTATGTAGAACTTTTTGAAATAGTTAATAATAAGTGCATTGAGTTGGTTGACGGATATTGGAGTTTATGTTATTTTTATGATTCAATTTCCGAAGAATATAAATTTATAAAAGCGGCAAAAGATTTAAAAACAAGTGACAACGTTAATAAATTAGTTGAAACTCTTAATGCAGTATTAAATACAGAAGAGATAAAGGTATTGTCTCAGCAAGAAATAAATAATTCAGTTAATAATAGTGAGATAAAATCGTGTGTATTTATACCTGCAAAATTAAAAGGTGCAATTAGTGCTTCTTATTGTATAGCATCAAAAAATAAATTAACTAAAGAACAACTTAAACTACTTAATTTGTTTATTACACGATCGTTGTTTGTAGTTGAAAAACAAAAAATACAAGATCAACTTGTGTTGGAAAAAATTAGAGCTGAAACTACAGAATCTCGTTTACTTGAAATTCAAAAACTCGGGAAAATAGGTTGGTATGAAGCAGATTTAAATGATAATACATTTATTGGTTCTTCCGAAAGTTTCGAAATATTTTT
Source organism: uncultured Bacteroidales bacterium (assembly GCA_964424425.1). Taxonomy (GTDB): domain Bacteria; phylum Bacteroidota; class Bacteroidia; order Bacteroidales; family SZUA-534; genus GH45. The sequence goes on from CAYRJP010000329.1 coordinate 1,172, forward strand.
TGATGAAGTTTCTGATGAACCTGTCTCAGCCGAAAAGTTGTTATCTGCAATTCATCCTGATGATAGAGATTTTTTTGTATCGATTGTTCAGGAAAATATTCAAAAAAAATCCAGCTCATTTGAGTGGGAATATAGAGTTGTGTCTCCAAAATCTAAGCTTAAATATGTTTATTCACGTGCTTTTTTGAAATTTGATAATAAAGGAAATTTAGTCAGAAGATTTGGTATTGTGCAAGATATTACCGATAAAAAGAAAATAGAATTAGAGTTAAAGGCTCAGAATGAACGATTGGAGAGTTTATTTAGAATGATACATCTTACCGATGTAACTTCTGATAAGTTGTATGATATAGCATTAAAAGAGGCTATTAGATTATCATCAGCAATAATGGGAATTATTTTTATTCATAATAAAAACACAAAAAAGAATAAAGTTATATCATATTCTCAAAATGCATTAAAAAAATCGGATATTCTTGATATTATAAATATAACAAACAATAGAGAGAGTGAGATTTTTAACTCAATAGTTGATAATGATAAGGCTATCTTTTATAATAATCTCGATTCCGTTAAAAATAAAAAACAGTTAAATGATATATTTAATAAATATCGAAAAGTAAATAATTTAATATTTGTTCCCGTAATTATAAATAAACAAGAAACATTGTGGTTAACGGTGCTTAATTATTCAAAAAAATATACATCAACCGATGTTAAACAAATGACACTGTTAATGGATAACGTTTGGAAAGTTATTGAACGAAAAAAATATCAAGAAGAACTTGTTAAAGCAAAGGAAAAAGCTGAAGAGAGTGACAGATTGAAATCGGAATTTCTTGCAAATATGAGCCATGAAATACGAACACCGATGAATGGTATAATAGGTTTCTCGGAATTGCTTGTGGGCGAAGATATATCTGATGATAAAAAAAACAGTTATGCTCGAATAGTTATCGACAGTGGAAAACAACTGTTAAATATTATCGACGATATTCTTGATTTTTCAAAAATTGAAGCCGGACAGCTTGAAATTAAAAAATCTATTGTGCAAATAAATGATATTATAACTGAACTATTTAGTATTTTTAGTCAAACAGCACAAGAGAGTAATCTTTTTCTGTTTCCTTATAAAGATTTACCCGATGATAAATCTGTTATTATTACCGATAGGCATCGTTTAATGCAAATTTTTAATAATTTATTGAGCAATGCTTTTAAATTTACAAGTTCGGGGGAAATTTCTTTCGGATATAATTATAATAAAAATAAACTTAAATTTTATGTTAAAGATACAGGATGCGGAATAGATGAAAAGTTGCATAATGTAATATTTGACAGATTTAGAAGAGCAAATAACAAGCACAATAAAATTATAAGAGGAACAGGTTTGGGGTTGGCAATTACAAAACGCCTTGTAGAGTTACTTGGAGGAGAAATTTGGTTTGAATCGCAAGAAAATGCAGGAACAACTTTTTATTTTACATTGCCGTATGAAACAGCAAATACATCGGGTATTATAAGTAAAATGAAAAAAGTTTCAAAAGAATTTAAAGTGCTTATTGTTGAAGATGATGAAATTAATTACTTGTATCTTGATGAACTTTTGTCGAAACTGAATCTTAATTTATTTCATGCAAAAACAGGTATCGAAGCTGTTGATATTTGTAAAAAATATGCCGATATTGATTTGGTGCTTATGGATGTTAAACTACCTGAAATTGACGGACTTGAAGCTACTCGCAGAATAAGAGAATTCCGACCGAATCTGACAATAATAGCACAAACGGCTTTTGCCATGGATGCAGATAAAGAAAAGGCTTTTCTTGCCGGATGCAGCGATTTTATTGCTAAACCCATTAAAAAAGAAAAACTTATAATGTTATTGAAAAAATATATTCAAATTGAATCTTAAAATTTCTTAAATTAGCAAAGATTG
>CAYRJP010000330.1:0-3094 GCA_964424425.1 uncultured Bacteroidales bacterium
GCAAATTCTCTGTTTTTAACATATTCAAAAGTAGTTTCATCGGGAGCAATTAACCCTCCGCGTGCTCCACATTCTATACTCATATTACATACGGTCATTCGTCCTTCCATACTCAAACTGCGAAATGCTTCTCCTGCATATTCGATAAAATAACCCGTTCCGCCACTTGCCGTCAGTTTTGAAATTATATAAAGAATTAAATCTTTTGCCGTCACACCTTTTCCAAGCTTTCCGTTTACGGTAATTTTCATTTTTTTGGGTTTGGGTTGCATAATACATTGCGATGCAAACACCATTTCAACCTCACTGGTTCCTATTCCGAACGCTACACTTCCGAATGCTCCGTGTGTAGCGGTATGACTATCTCCACAAACAAGTGTCATTCCGGGCTGTGTAATTCCCAACTCAGGTCCTATCACATGCACTATTCCTTGAAAAGGATGATTTAATCCGTAAAGAGTAATACCATGTTTTTTTGTATTCTCCACTAATTTTTCAACTTGCATCCGCGATAATTCCTCTTTAATAGGCTTATCCTGATTTATTGTAGGAATATTATGGTCGGATGTTGCAATAGTATTCTCAGGTCTAAAAACTTTCAATCCCCGTTTTTCTAATCCTAAAAAAGCAACAGGACTGGTTACTTCGTGTATCAAATGTTTATCGATATACAATACATCGGGTCCCTCTGTAATAGTATCAACTACATGAGCGTCCCATACCTTGTCAAATAATGTTTTTCCCAATGATTTATTATTTTAATTATTAAAACATGCTAAACAACACACAAAAGTATAATATTTGATTTAATACACAAGTAAAAGAAATTTTTTCCAACTTTTATTTTTTTATTTTAGCAATAAGTTTTGCAACTTTACATTATATAAAATGTAACAAAATAGAGTTAAATCATCTAAAACTTAAGATATGAAAAAGTATTTACTATACATAGCAAGTATTGTGGTTTTATCGTTTTCTTCAATTGCTCAAGAAAATTTCCAAGGAGTATCGGGAAATATGGTTGTTGGTGATTTCGACAACGATAATATTATTGATGATATTGCCGCATTTAATACATCTGAAAACATTCCCGTATTACAAATATGGGAATCAGACAACGGATTTATAACTGAAAAAGAAGCTAAATGCCGTTTACCTTTTGATTTTTTAAATGCTTCTTCTCTAAACTCAAAAATAGTATCGGGTGATTTTGACAACGATGGTTATATTGATGATATTGCTTCAATATATGAAATTAGTTTAAATAAAACATCAGTTACCGTATGGATTAACAATTCGGGTGAATTTACTCCGCAACGCTGGTGGTATGGAGGCGATTTTGATGCCAATCAAATTGAACAAACAATTGTATCGGGTGATTTTGACAACGACGGATATGTTGACGACATTGCGGCTTTTTATAATTATGCACAAAAAAAAACCAAAGTATATGTTTGGAAATCAAACGGTAAACAATTTTCGTGGCCCGGAACTTGGTGGACAGGAAACGATTTTAATTCCGTAAAAATTCAAGGAACAACTGTATCGGGCGATTTTGACCACGATGGATTTATTGATGATATTGCATCGCTTTATAATTACGACGACGGATATTGTAAGATATTTGTTTGGACAAGCACAAAAAACAGGTTCAAATGGCCATACACCTATTTCAAACAAAAAGATTTTAATGTAAGCAATATAAAAAACAGTGTTGTGTCGGGAGATTTTAACAACAACGGATATATTGACAACATTGCCGCATTTTACAACAACGGCGAAAACTCATCTTCAATTATTGTTTTTGAAAAAGAGAACGGACGATTTGGCGAACCTGCCGAATGGTGGTATGGCAACAATAAAAATGTAACAACAAAAACACGTTTGGTTGCCGGTGACTTTGATGAAAATTCCGCTATTAACAATATTATGGGTTTGGCAATTGACAACAACAAAGCATCGTTAATTAAATGGACTGCCATAAACAATTCGTTTACTGTTCCCGAAGATGTATGGAAAGGTGAAGTTTTATCTGAAAAAGAGAACAAAACATTTGCTAACAATAAAGAACTAAATTTATACCCGTCGCCAAACAACGGTCATTTTACGGTTGATATTCCAAACTCAGACAATGATTTTCTGACCGTAACAATAATAAATTCTTTGGGAAGCAGAGTAAAAAGTTTTCAAACCAAATCGGGTATTTCTTTACCCGTAGAACTTAATAACATTACTTCCGGAAATTATATTATTCAAATAACCGGAAGTAATTTTACTTTAAACAAAAATTTTATTGTTGAATAAGTTATTTTATTATAATTCAAAAATAGAGTCAAGGTTTCGCTTTGTTTATCTACCAAACATTTTTAGTATATTGTAACTTTACAGATACAGCGAAACCTTGACTTTTTTATTTATATCCAAGTATTATTTTACACATGCAAAACCGGTTTAACAATTTTATAAACAGCAATAATCTTTGTAATAAACAAGATACGATTCTTGTTGCTGTAAGTGGCGGAATTGATTCTGTTGTGTTGCTTGATTTATTTGTAAATGCAGATTATAATATTGCATTAGCTCACTGTAATTTTAAACTCAGAGGCAAAGAGTCGGATACCGATGAACTGTTTGTGAAAAGTTTATGTGAAAAATATAACATTAAAAATCATTTTATTTCGTTTGACACAAAAAAGTATGCCGAAAAAAACAAGCTAAGTATCGAAATGGCTGCCAGAGAGCTACGATACAATTGGTTTAACTCTCTTTGTAAAGAAAACAATTACTCCAAAATAGCAGTCGGTCATCACCTGAACGATTCTATTGAAACTATATTTATTAATCTTACACGCGGAACAGGAATAAACGGAATAAACGGAATATCTCCGGTTAACGGTAATATTATTCGTCCGCTGCTTTTCGCCACAAGAGAACAGATTGAAGAGTATTCCTCTAAAAACAACCTCAAATACCGAAACGATTCAAGCAACGAATCAACCGTTTTTGTAAGAAATATTATTCGCCATAATATTATACCCGAATTGAAAAAAATAAATCCGTCGTTTGAAAAAACAATGATGCAAAATATTAAAAA
>CAYRJP010000331.1:0-3078 GCA_964424425.1 uncultured Bacteroidales bacterium
GATAAATCGAAGTTGATTGTAAACGGAAATATTTCTCGCGGAATGAGTGTGGGAAACAGTCAGGATATGGTTATGAATTCAAATCTGAACTTACAACTGTCGGGCGAACTATCCGACGGACTGTTTATTGATGCTGTGTTTTCCGATAAAAACATTCCTGTTCAGCCCGACGGATATTCACAGCAGATTCAGGAATTCGACCAAGTTTATATTAAAATTTATGATTCAATTCACTCATTGCAAATGGGTGATATTCAGCTTAAAGCACAATCGGGATATTTTCTCAGATTCAATAAAAAGATACTTGGTGGCAGTTTTACAAATACAAAAATTGACTTAAAACACAACAATCAAGCGTATGTAAAAGTATCGGGAGCTGTGTCTAAGGGTAAATTTAACCGCATCAATATTACGGGGGTTGAGGGAGTTCAAGGTCCATATCGCCTGACGGGAGCAAACAACGAAACTTATATTGTTGTGCTGTCGGGCACCGAGCGTGTGTATATTGACGGTGTGCTAATGCAACGCGGTGAGAATGCCGACTATGTTATCAACTACAACACCGCCGAACTTACCTTTACGCCAAACCGTATTATCACCAAAAACAGCCGTATTATTGTTGAATTTGAATATTCCGATAAAAAATACAATCGTTTTTTGGTTTACACCGATGCAGGAATAAAATTTAAAAAAGGGACAGTATCTTTTGAATATTTTAGCGAAAGCGATGCAAAAAATCAACCTGTAAACCAGCAACTTACCGATGAATATAAACTTATTTTACAAAATGCAGGCGACAATCCGCTTGATGCTGTTGTGCCCAATTACGATAGCGTGGCTTTTAACAACAATGTTGTTTTATATAAAATGGTTGACACTGTTGTAAATGCAGTTACTTACGATAGTATTTTGGTTTATTCGGCTAATCGCGACAGTGCTTTTTACCGTGCGGGGTTTGCTTTTGTGGGACAAAACAGAGGAAATTATATACAGCAAACATCAGCTGTAAACGGTAAGGTTTACAAGTGGGTTGCTCCGCAAAACGGCATCCCGCAAGGAGAATACGAACCCGTAAAGTTGCTTGTTGCTCCGCAAAGTCAACGAATGATTACCGCCCGGGCACAATACAGATTCGGTAAAAATACCGTTGCAAATATTGAGGCGGCATTGTCGCATAAAGATATAAATATATTTTCGGATAAAGATGCGGATAACAACAACGGTTTTGCTGTTAAAAGTGCTGTTTTACATACTGTTAAATTAAATCATCGTAATCTTTTGTTTAATTTAAATTATGAAACGACAGGTAAAAATTTTAATGCTGTTGAGCGATTCAGAGCTCCTGAATTTAAACGCGATTGGAACTTAATAACTCCTGTTTATGCCGACGAAAATTTGCTTAAAGCGGAAGTGTCTTTAAGCAAAAAGCAGAAGAAAAAATTTCTGTTTGCAAGTGAATATCTTAATTATAAAAATGAGTATAACGGTTTCAGAAACAGTGCCTTTGCCGATTTTACTTTTTACAAATTCAGGTTTTCGGGAAAAGCAAGTATGTTGGTTTCAGATGCAACATTGCGAAGAACGGAGTTCTACCGTCATTATCTGAAACTTGTTTATCCCGTATGGAAACTGAACGTAGGGGTATTACACGATTTTGAAAACAATATTCAAAAAGCCGTTGCTGTTGATTCTCTGTTTGGCGTAAGCCGTAAATACAGCCTTGCCGAAGCATTTATAAGCAGCCGGAACAAAAAGAAAAACAGCTTTAAGGTGTCGTATAAAAACCGAAACGATTTTTTGCCTTGGCAAAATAACCTTACACGCTATACTCACACCGATGATGTTGAGTTTAACACAAAAGTTAACGGTAAGGTGCAGAATCTCACAAGTTCGGTTATCTGGCGAAAGCTGAATGTGGTTAATGAAAATATTGGAGTAACACAAAAAAACGACCAAAACTTGCTTGCACGTATTAATCATAATTTGCGAATAAAAAAGCGGGTGCTTAGTTTTTATACTTTTTATGAGATAGGAACGGCAATGGAAAACCGTAAAGAGTTTTCGTATATTGAGGTTGCCAAAGGGCAGGGGATTTATGTGTGGATTGATTACAACAATAACAATGTGCCCGAACTTAATGAATTTGAGGTGTCGCCGTTTCCCGAAGAGGCAAATTACATTCGTATTCTTATTCCCACAAAAGATTATATAAAAGTATATTCGGTAAAATTTAACGAAACGGTAAAACTCGATTTTGGCAGACTGCACGATAAATCAGGCGGAGTGAGCAAGTTTGCTTCGCATTTTTCAAATGTATTATCGTTTATGTCGCAACAAAAACATACACAGTCAGATTTGGCAGCTCGTATAATTCCCTTTGCGGGATATGTTGACGACTCGTTGCAAATGAACCGTAACTACTCGATAAGAAATACTTTTTCGTTTAACAAACGGCATTCAAAATTTGGTGCTGACTATATTTTCAGCACCACAAACAGAAAAAATCTGCTTACCACAGGATTCGATTTCTCGGAAAATACCATTAACCAACTTAAAATACGGTGGAATATCTCTTCGCAAATTTTACTGCTAAATACGGGAGGTGTGACAGAACAAAAATATTCGTCGGAATTTTTCAGCGAAAAAAATTATAATATCAAGTCGTATGTAAACAATACAGTATTACAATGGCAACCTTTACCGCGTTTGCGGTTGTCGCTAGCTTACGCAATAAAAAATAAAAATAATTTACAAGGCAACGAAACAGGTGTTTTGCAGGAGATAACGCCGAAAGTAAAATTGAACTCCCCCAAACACGGAATGTTTTCGGCAATGTTTTCGTATATCGATAATAGTTATTCGGGCAACGAAAATTCTCCTGTTGCATTTACCATGCTCGAAGGTTATCGCAAAGATGTAAATTACCGTTGGAACTTGAATTTTACGCGAAATGTAAATAAGTTTTTACGCGTAAGTTTATCATACATAGGGCGTAAACCTGCCGATATGCCGGTGATTCATACAGGACAATTTAGCGTAAGTGCATTTTTTTAAGATGAGTTGAAAGTTTATAAAGTT
>CAYRJP010000332.1:0-3075 GCA_964424425.1 uncultured Bacteroidales bacterium
AAATTAGTGATAATCAGTGTAATTTATTGTTAAACTCTTTGCAACTTTGTGTCTTAGCAGTTAAAAAGCAACTTAATTACATTAAAACTAAACATAGCAATAAAAATATTTAAAACAGATGCAAATTAAAGAATATATTTTGGTAGTAACTCAACATCGTAAATTCGGTGTTATTTTTACTTCATACATTATAAATTTATCGAATCAAGAAGAAGCGTTTTATACAAGTATCGAAAAAGCAAACTCTGTTAACATAAAAGAAGCTGACAACTACTCACCCGTATTAGTTGATATTCAAAAACTTATCTCAGAATACGATGATTCCGAAATTGCCGGTTTTTTTACAAAAAAGAAAGAAGATGCCGTAACTTTTTTGAAAAATGTTAAAGGTGAATTAATAACAACCCGAATACGCCCGTATATTGAACGACGATTAAAAAAAATATATAATCTTTTGCTGAAAGCCGAAGTAAGAATTTTTTATAAAGACCCTAATTATACACAAATTTACAGCTCCGATATTATTACCATTGCCGACAATAAAGCCGAAGCAGTATTTAATTTCAAAAGAACAAATGAAAAACTACAATATTTTTTAAATATAAGCTACCAAAACAAAAATATATCTTTAAAAAACAAAAAAATACATTGCCTGACAGACGAACCATGTATAATACTGCTTGACAATTACTTATACCGCTTTGAGAATATTAACAGCAAAAAACTGAAACCTTTTGTAAAAGATGATTTTATTACAGTATCGAAAAAAATAGAGAAAAAATATTTTGAAACTTTTATATACAATTCTGTCAGAGATTTTAAGGTAAAAGCCGAAGGTTTTGAAATAATTGATAATGAAACCACACCTAAACCTGCATTTTATTTGCAGAACGACATAAAAGGCAATCCTGTTCTGTTGTTAAAATTTATTTACGGCTCTCAATCTATCTTACCCAATAATCCTTCATCTAAGTTTATTATCTTAAATTCGGATAACGATAATTACACTTTCGTGAAAACTATCAGAAATTTCAACTTTGAAAGTAATATTATAAAAACTCTGAAAAAAAACGGTTTTACTTCTACCGATGTAACACTTTTTTATCCGAAAGGCATTGATAAAATAAGCAACCAAACCAAAATATTTTTTACAATTGAAACCGTAAATAAGCATCTGGATTTATTTAACAGCTTGAATATAAGTATAAAACAGACTTTTTTTGAAAAAAAATACCATATCGGAAAAGTTAATCTGAAAATAAGTGTAAATAAATCGAAAGATTGGTTTGATGTAAAAGGGAATGTACAATTAGGCGATTTTTCAATTCCGTTTGTAAAGCTGCGTAAGCATATTTTAAAAGATATAAGAGAATATGAGTTGCCCGACGGAACAATTGCGATTTTACCCGAAGAGTGGTTCGAAAAATACAAGCGTATGTTTAATCTAGGCTCTCAAATATCTGATGGTATAAGATTAAATAATTTTCATTTCGCCGTTCTCGACGAAAAAGAAGAAGGTATTGACACAAGTGGTTTTAAGGATATAAAAAAGTTTTTTGAAGGTAACTTTTCGAATAAAATTTCTGTTCCCGATAAATTAAATGCCACACTCAGAGATTATCAATTTACGGGATTTAATTGGATGATACATTTGGCTGAATACGGTTTTGGCGGCTGCCTTGCCGACGATATGGGACTCGGAAAAACCATTCAAGCACTAACTTTACTTTTGCAAGAACAAAATAATTTGGTTGACAAACCGATATTTGCAAAAGCTGAAAAACAAGCAACCCAACTTAACCTTTTTTCTCAACCGCAAACACCTGTTTTTACCGAAAAAAAAGTGCATCCGACAAGTTTAATTGTAATGCCCACATCGCTGATTCATAATTGGAACAACGAAATTAAAAAATTTACAAAATCGTTAAAAACACTTAAATACACGGGTAGTAATCGCACAAACAATATCGAAAATTTTATTGATTACGATATTGTGTTAACTACTTACGGCGTAGTTAGAAATGATATTGATTTTTTGAAACAATTCCCGTTTCATTATATTATTTTAGACGAAAGTCAAGCCATAAAAAACTCATCGTCAAAAGTTTACAAAGCAATAATACAGTTGCAAGGAACAAACCGCCTTGTAATAACAGGCACACCGGTTGAAAACAGTTTGAGCGACCTGTGGAGTCAGATGAATTTTGTGAATCCGGGTTTGCTGGGTAACAATACTTATTTTAAAAATGAGTTTGTAACACCCATTGAAAAACATAGCGATGAACCAAAAAGCGATATGCTGCAAGCTCTTATCCATCCGTTTATTTTGCGACGAACAAAAGAAGAAGTTGCCAAAGAGCTTCCGCCAAAAACCGAACAAATTCGCTATTGCACCATGAAAGAAGAGCAAGCCAAAATTTACGAAAAAGAGAAATCACAGGTGCGAAATACTATTCTCGAAAGCATGGAGAAAAACGAAAATGCTAAAAACGGCTTTGCAGTATTACAAGCTCTTACAAAACTACGTCAACTTGCAAATCATCCCAAATTAATTACAATCGACGAAGAGTCGGGCAAATACGATGAAGTTGTGAGAATGCTTGAAAATATTATATCCGAAAAACATAAAGTATTGTTATTCAGCTCTTTTGTTAAGCATCTTGAAATCTACAAAGAGTATCTCGAACAAAATAATTATAAATACTCTATCCTTACGGGACAAACAAGAGACCGCCAAAAAATTATTGATGATTTTCAAAATACATCCGACAATCATGTGTTTTTAATATCGCTGAAAGCCGGCGGCACGGGGCTGAACCTTACTGCTGCCGACTATGTATTTTTGCTTGACCCTTGGTGGAATCCTGCTGCCGAAGAACAAGCAATTAACCGTGCTCATCGTATAGGGCAAGATAAAAATGTATTTGTTTATCGTTTTATTACCAAAGACAGTATCGAAGAAAAAATTGTAAATCTTCAACAACAAAAATCTAACTTAGCAGATAAATTTGTTAATTCAAACAATCCGTTTACCGAACTGTCGGCTGATGTTATTAAAACTCTTTTTGATTAAAA
>CAYRJP010000333.1:0-1550 GCA_964424425.1 uncultured Bacteroidales bacterium
CTGAACTTGGATATATAAGACGTTCAAATTATGATTCTTACAGTTGGTATTTTAGATTGTCGCCAAGAGTATTAACAAAATACGGAGTAAAACGGTTGCTTCTGAAACCGTGGGGATTTACCGTTTACAATACTCATACAACAGGCGAATTGGAAAGTTTTTCAAATGAAACCCGTCCGCTTGGTGCAGTATTTAAATCCGGTGAAAGATTCGAAGTAAATCTTATTCAACATTACGACCGTATTGATGAGCATTTTTATTTAACAGATAGTATATTTATCCCTATCGGGAAATATACAATGTATAAATACGAGTTACAGTTTGAAACATACAGAGCACGACGAATTTGGGTAGAATTGTTTTATAATTGGGGAGATTTTTATACAGGAAATAAAAAAACTTTTAGTAGCTCATTGGGTGTTAATATTAATAAACACTTAAATATTAACGGTGAATATACTTTCAATATTGTTGATTTGCCTAACGGTAGTTTTAATACAAACGAAATAGCATGTTATCTGAATTATGCTTTTACTACAAAGTTAAATCTGTTGCTTTTTTCTCAATATAATGATTTAGATGATGTTATGCTGTATAATTTTCGATTACATTGGATACCTAAAATAGGATCCGATTTGTATTTTGTTTATAATATCGGCTATAATGAACCCATAAAACAGGTAGAATTTATAAAACCTCAAACAACCGATGCTATATTAAAATTTATTTACAGAATTACTTTTTAAACAGAGCTTGATATAATACTCTAATGGATGTTTCTTTTGGTATTTATTATATAAATATATTTAAAACCGTGCCCTAACCGAAATCATAAAGTTTCTACCTGCCGCAGAAATTCCCGATGCATACGGACGATATCGTTTGTCGGTAATATTTTCAATTGCCGCTGTAACTGAAAAATATCTGTTAAATTGATATCCTGCATTAAAATTAATGGTTGTCCATGACGGAGCATACGGGTTGCCGTTTTCGTCTTTTGCATAATTTGTTGGTTTATCCCTTTCTGCAAACGACAAATTATTATATGAAACTTTACCGGTATATATGGCATATAAATCAAACATAAATTTTTTGTTTGTATAAGTCAGATGCGAAGCACCGAACATCGGAGCAGCATGTCGCGACGGCGAAGTTTCGCCATTGCCTGTTTCTTCGGTTCCTTTTTGATAATTGTATTTTGAAATAAATTTAAATCCTGCCGACAGATTAATATCTATTTCTGCTTGAATACCGTAAACTTGTGCTTTTGCAGCATTCTGAACAGCTTCAACTTTGCTCATTTCACCATCATAAATAATACTGTCTTGTCCGTTGAGTTGAAAATCACGTCTTACAAGAGCATTGTTTAAATAGGTATAATATACAGTGATATCGTATTCAAACATATCATTGATAATTTGTGTAATGCCAAAATCAATATTATAAGCATATTCAGGACCCAAGTCGGGGTTTGGAATCACAATCACACCTTCGCCCGAGTCGAAAACTTTTCCCATATCGTCAATGTTTGGTGCTCTGAAACCTGTTGA
>CAYRJP010000333.1:1650-3039 GCA_964424425.1 uncultured Bacteroidales bacterium
GAGTTAATATTGTCAAAAACACTTTCTAAACCATAGAACAAATGTTGTTTGTCGGTTATTATTTTATGAAAATCAAAATTTACCGAATAAGCATTTACTTTTTCAACATTATGATATCGTTTTGTTTTATTAAACTTCCGTTTATGGCGACTTTCCTCAAAATACTGATGCGTAATTCTTATTATCATTTTATCGTAAATGCCTGATGCCGAAGTATTTTCGATATTTAGATTATTCATCATCCATATTTGCGGACCGTAATACCATTCGGCATATTTCAAATGACCTTTTTTATACTGGATAAGCCTGTCGTAGCGGTCATAATCAGTTGTGGTTGAATAATGAAATGCATAAGTAATATTCCAATGCTTGTTTGGTTTAAATCTTATTTTTTGCATCAAGTTAGTTTGCGAATATCCCGATGGAGTTTGCACCAACGGGTCGCTGTTTTTTACTGCAATATCCATAGTGTCAACTCTTTGAGTATATTCGGTGCGAAGGTAATCGTCGAGACCATTTTTGCCCATTCGCAAATCGCCGTATTTAGTATAAGAAATGCTTGTCAGCGATGCCCATTTTTTCCATCCGATATTTACATCAAAATGCCCTGTTGTTTCATTATTTGCCGATGAAAATCTCATTGCTGTATTTCCGCTTACAACAGAAGAATCACCGTAAGACAATTTTGGAGTAAGAGTATTAAAACTCATAACTCCGCCAATAGCATCACTTCCGTAGATAACCGAGCCCGGACCAAAAAACACTTCAGTATTTTCAACTGTAAACGGGTCGAGCGAAATAATATTTTGTAAGTTTCCGCTTCTGAAAATGGCTGTATTCATTCTTACACCATCAACGGATATAAGTAAACGGTTGGTTGCGAACCCTCTTATCATCGGGCTACCGCCGCCTTGTTGGCTTTTTTGTATAAATACATCACCTGTAGTGCCAAGCAAATCGGCAGAAGTTTGAGGGTTGTAAAAGTCTATCTGTTTGGGTTTTACCGATGTAATTCTAAACGGAATATCCGACTGTTTTTGCTCCCATTTGTTTGCCGAAATAACAATTTCACCTATTTTAATGTTTGTTTCGGTCAGGTAAATTATTTTAGCTGTAGCGGCAATATTGTATGATATCTCATATTTATCAAAACCGGGATGTTGAAAATAGATATTTTTGAAATTTTTCATTTTCTCAATATTGGCTTTCCCGTTTACGTCGGTAAGCTCAAAAACAGAATTATCACCGGTGAAAATCATCACATTTTCAATAGGTTGAAGTGTGTTTTTATCAACAACTTTTATTGTTTGTGAAAATATATTGAGTGTTGTAAATATTAATACTTGAAAAAGTATAATTTTTTTTATCATTTTTTTAAATTATAATCTG
>CAYRJP010000334.1:0-3037 GCA_964424425.1 uncultured Bacteroidales bacterium
TAAAATTGTGTCCGTTGTGTTGTTTGCCGGTTATCGCAATAAACAGGTTGTTGGGCAAAACAGCCGTCAAACGGCTATCAATAAATATATCATTTACAAGGGTATCGGCATTTCCAATAAGCCGTGCACCCGAAATATGGGCAATCTGTTGAAGCGAATAGTTCATTTCAATATTGTAAAGCAATCTGTAAAAATATGTACACGATTTGGTATAAACATGCAATCTGAATTTATTTGTTTTAAAAATTGTGTAAGCCTTTTTTTTCCAAATATTGAAGTAATTCTTTAGGATTATCGGTTTGTATAATATTTACTCCTTTTTCAATTAGATGTCCCCAGTTTGCTTGTGGGTCTTTTATTGCTTTTGCATCTGAATAGCCTGCACATATACTTCCCCAAAGTGTATTTACCCATACTCTGCAACCATGTTTTCGCATATAGTCGGTTTCGGAAAGAATTGAATCGTTTTCCATCAATAACATTTCGTATGCAGCAGGTTGATATTGTTGGATATGTTTTTTTATTTTCAATGCAGCACTATCTTCGGTGTCTTTAATTGCAGCCATAAATAATATGGGATGGTGCTCCATAAAAGCGAGGTCTTTTTTTATCTGTTCGGGTAGTCTTCTTGTAGATGGTTCTGCTTTTAAAATTGCAATGTTTTCTGTATTTGTCTTTATAAGCAAAGGATAAATATCTTCCATAAAGTTGTAAGTTTTATCAAGAATAATCATTATCTTGTCTTTTGCTGTCAGAAGTGCTTCTTCTAAAGTTGGTATCCTCTGTTCTGTAAGTTGAGCATTTTCTCCGCCTTTATTATTTTTAAGATAAAACTGTTTAAGCTCTTTCAGGGTAAAATCGGAAACCTTTCCTTTTCCTGTTGTCATTCGGTCAATAGTTTCATCGTGCATTAAAACCATCTTTTTATCTTTGGTTTTATGTACATCTACTTCAACAACATCAATACCCATTTTTATGCAATTTTCGATACCCAACAACGAATTTTCTGGTGTATGTCGCCAATCTCCTCTATGTGCAGTAACAATTACATTGGAGCTTTCCGAATTTTTAAATTCTGCAACAATTCGGTCGATTTTTTTTTTGCTCTTTATTTGCACATGATGAAATAAAAAATAAGAACAGGAATAATGGTAATAATCTTCTCATTTGATTCTTTTTAAAATTATTAAATATTCACGTGTCTAACTGTTTAAAGCGGTCGGACGGACTTTAATACTACAAAGGTACAAAAAAATTGGTTTTATGTTATTTTTAGGGAATTAAAAAATGGTAGAGATGCGATTAATCGCGTCTCTACGGTTGGGTATTGTTTTTTGATATTTTTTTCTACGAAGGTTGAAAATAAAAGATAAGGTTTTATTTTTATATCTTATTCATAGGTGTAATATTTTTTATATCTTGATGTAACTTTTTGTATGCTTGTGGTACATTACTATTAACTGATATATTTTTTTTATCAATTATTTTATGACAATAGAAGACAAACAAAAAGAATTTTTGGTTTTATTCGAGCCGGTTCAAAAAAAACTATCGAATTATTGCAGAATGATGTGTGGCTATACAATTTATGCCGAAGACCTGCTAAACGATACTATTTTGGCTGCATACGAAGGTATTGAACGACTTGAAGATACCAAATGCCTTCTACTTTACAACTAAACGAACTAAAAATTTATCCCAATCCTACAAATGGAGAAATAACCGTAGCATTTTTCACTTCTGAAAAATTGAAAGATAAAATATCACTTATAAATATTGCAGGACAGGAGCTAAAAGTTCTTGAACCACAACGTATTTTTGAAACCGGAAATCATATCTTAAAATTTAATTTGACAGGAGTGTCAAATGGAATTTATTTGCTTACAATATCTACCGATAAAGGATATCGAACCCAACGAATTTTAATTTCGAGGTAGGCAGGAGATTTGTTTA
The DNA here is from genome assembly GCA_964424425.1 of uncultured Bacteroidales bacterium. Taxonomy (GTDB): domain Bacteria; phylum Bacteroidota; class Bacteroidia; order Bacteroidales; family SZUA-534; genus GH45. Next base: position 1,954 of record CAYRJP010000334.1, read on the forward strand.
GCTTTGCCAAGAAATAACCTCGTTTAAATAAAGCAAACAAAAAAGGTGAGTCATTGCAATTAGCACAGCCTATTATCATTGTGTTATATCATTGGCAAAGCTAAACAAAAGATATTTTTGAAATTCAAGAACAAAAAACAGGTCAATACCGATATTTTAGTAGTAACTTTGCCGAAGAAAAAATACTACCATCAGTCAGTTTTTTCAATTTTTACAAAAGAAGTAGAAATCTTAATTATTAACCTAAATTTCAAATTATGAAGTTAAAAGTATTACCTGTATTGATGTTGATGTATATTGCACTAATTACCCATCAGTCATTTGGACAGAATGGAATAGACGAAGATATTCCTGATGATTGGTATTGCCTTGATTATAAGGCTGATAACTATCGTGGAATAAGTGTTGTAAAAGCGTATAACGAACTATTAAAAGAAAAGAAAACGACTTCGGTGATTGTTGCAATTATTGATTCGGGAGTAGATATTGAACACGAAGATTTAAAAGATGTGATTTGGACAAATGAGGATGAGATAGCTGGGAATAATATTGATGATGATAAGAATGGCTATATTGACGATGTACATGGCTGGAACTTCATTGGCAATCCGAATGGCGAAAACGTAAAATACGATACTTACGAACTTACTCGTTTGTATGCAAAATATTACAAAAAGTACAACGGAAAAAAAGCCGGCGAAATACCGAAAAACGAAAAAAAAGAGTATAAAAATTATCTGACCTAAAAATCGGAATTTAAAAAAAAGAAAAAAGAAGCCGAAAAAGAAGCCGAAGGTTTTTCGGAGATACTTACAATATATAAAAAATCGCATAAAATATTAACCGAATATTTTGATACAGAGGAATATACCATCGAACAGATGAAAAATATTGATACCGATGACTCCGAACTTAAAAAAGCAAAAGAAATACTCATATCAATGACTTCCTACGGGCTTGACCGTCAAATAATAGAAGAAGCCGAAGAGTATTTCGATGGGAAACTCAATTATAACCTTAACATCGAATTTGACCCACGCCATATTGTAGGTGATAATTATGAAGACCCTACAGAAAAATATTA
>CAYRJP010000335.1:0-3027 GCA_964424425.1 uncultured Bacteroidales bacterium
GTAATTTTCTTGCAATAAGTTTATCAATAATCAGCTTAACATCAATTTTAACATCAGTTCCTGAAACAGTTACTGTTCCGGTATAATCTAAATATCCTGTTTTTGTAATTTTAAAATTATATGTTCCATTAGGAATTTTTTCAAAAGTTATTGTTCCGGTTGGTCCTGTCAAAGAATCGGCACCATAAAACAGTATATGACAATTTTTTAAACTGTCTTCAGTATGTATATATTTAACAACTACAAAAGTAACTTTATTCGAAGCATCGGTTAATGTAAAATCTTTAACTGCAGGAGTAGAATTACTGATAGTCACATTAGTTGTATCAGAATTATTATAGTATTGCGATTGAGCTACTAATTTATAATCTCCTTCGGGAATATTATCAAAGGCATAACCATTTGCAGTATTTGATATTGCATCGGTTAAAAATCCTGAATTGTTGAATATCCATACTTTCCCGTTAATTGTATCATTGGCAGAATTTTTTATAACACCTGTAAGACTACCTGTAGCTATAGTGTTTTTAGATTTAATAGAAAATGATTGTAATAAAATAGGCGGTAATTCTTTTGTAATATGAATTTCCGCATCATCAGTGTCTATTCCCCCGATTACATAAATATTTTTAGAAAGTTCTTTATCGTAATAATTACCGACAAACAATAAATTTTCTTTTTCTTTATCAAAAGCTAAATTAATACTACTCATATTATAATCAAATCCTCCTATAGTTTGCAATTTAGCTGTATTTATATCTATTTTATACAAACATTTACCATCTGTTCCGTAAAGTTCCCCGTCTTTATTAAGAGCAATAGATTTCATTGATGTTGTTTTGTTATAATTATCAATAAGTTCCAGCTCAGATGTTTTAATATTCATCTTATACAATTCTTTTTGAGTACTTATAAACAAACAACCATGTTTTGCCGAGAATGCTATTCCTTGCGTCCATAAATTAAAATCAGTAATTTTTTCGACACCTCCAGTAATTGTATCTATTTTAAAGATGCCTTTTTGATAAATAATATTGTATAAATTTCCGTCAATATTAAAGTCGCCCCCATAAGGATTAGATTCATATTCTCCAAAATCATACGGTATTACCTTTTGTGAATCTAAATCAATAATTACAGGGCCTTTTTTATATTGTTCATTATAATATAAATTATAAGCATATGCTCTATTATTAACATCAAAAGCTGTAATTGTAGAAGTAACTTGATTGTTTGAAATATCCTCGTCACCATCTATTGATATGGAAGTATATATTGAGTATTCGCCGACATTAAAACCTTGCCACGAAGGCATAGTAACAGTTTTTCCTATAAGAGGAAAAATGGTGTCTTTTTTTGTTTCAGAATAAACTACACTATTATCAATCTTTTTTACAATCTTTATTTTTATACTTGAAGAAGCAGTATCTATTCCATTATTGAAACAATTAACAATAAGAGGACGCTCTGTTCCCACAACAACTTCAGGAAAAATTTCCAATGGAGATACTTCAACTTCTTTATAATAATATTTGTATAATCCTAAATTATCGAATCTACAGTTGTTAACCGCTTCAGTTGCTCCTTCAATAAAAAAACCAAATTGAAATGTTGGAGATCCTACATCTTCATTATCAATGGTTATTTTAAATTTACCGGATAAAGAAGCAGCTGTATTAAGTTGCCAGCTTTTTACTTCATGCCAAGTATTACCTCCATCAGCAGTAGTTTTTATTTTCAAATATGTTTCTTTACTGCTTGATTTTCCGAAAACAGCTCCATCATAAATCAATAATAATTTACTCTGACCCTCAGTGTTTACAGGTTCCTTTATCATTATATATGATGAAGTATCGGAGAAAGTAATAGTTTGCGGATAAAAATACAAAGCTCCCCAATTTACCCATAAAGACTGCCCTGCACCGCCTTTTGTCCATTGACGCAAACTATAATCGTTAAAATCAGTGAAAAACAAAGGAGCTTTTGCTTCTCCTTTAACATCTGATTTTACAGTAGAATTGCCAAAAGTTTTCGAATGTTCCGAAAGTTTTTGTTGTAGTGTTACCGGATTTGGTATTAATCTTTCATTAGAGTTACTTTTTTGAGCAAAAAGAGAACTCGTAACAATAAAAAATGCAGCAACAAACAGTAGCCATTTTTTTTTGTGTATCTGTTTTTTCATAATAATTAAATTTTAATTAATATAGAGTTGTTTTAGTTGTTCGGATTTTTACACAATTAAAATTATAATATGAAAAAAACAATGTATTATATTTTACCCCCTGTAAACCATGACTTGATAAAATACTACCGTCTGTTTATCACGACAAAATTATCAACTAGCTAATTACATGCGTATTAAAAGATTGAAAAAAGGATTTTAAAGAATCTTTTTTTTATGCAAAGTCTTGCTTTTTTAATAATTATTTTAAACGCACATTAAATAGTAGTGTTTTTGTAATAGCTTTCTTTTTATGATATTTTTTGTTTTTTATCGAATTAAGGAGAATAATAAGATTAGTTATGAAAAAGTTATACTGATTATAAAGAATAAATTCTCAAGTTTAGTGGAAATATTAACCCTGAAAATTATTCACATTCGATATATATTCATGAATATATTTTGTAATATAATGAGCTTACATTTAACAATTTATACATTCAAAAAAAACAGCTGATTGTTAATACATTTCTTACTTTGCTTAAACACTATCGTAATGAAGCAATTTATTTCTTTTGCTAAAATAAATGATTTTTATTATTAAGGAATTTTTACTTAAAGTTAAAATCTGCAAAACAAACTATACTAAAATTTGAAAATACAGAATGTTACAAAAATTTATTAATTATTCTGAGGAATACTTTTTCATTAATTGGTTTAGCAATAAAATCGTCACATCCTGCAACAATGGCTTTTTCCCTATCCTCTTTAGTAGAATAAGCAGTTTGAGCAACAATAGGTATTTTATGTCGATATTCTTTAATAAGTTTTGTTGCTTTATAACCGTCCATTACCGGCATTCTGAT
>CAYRJP010000336.1:0-3024 GCA_964424425.1 uncultured Bacteroidales bacterium
ATATTTATACCATCTTTCGTCTTTAATGTAAGTTAAAACCTTTTGTTTTGGGTTGATATCCGAGTTTTGTTCATAATCAATTTGAGCAAGTTTAATACCTAAATCGGTTTGACTTGGTTTAGCCCACGAAGCTATATAGTTCTTTTTATAAAGCATATCAAGCAGATGCAATGCCGTATCGGTTTTATTTATTCCTGTGTAGAATCTTACTCCGTAATCAATCAGTCCGTTGTATTTACTTGTGATAATAAAATTGTAGAAATTTTTATGTGTGATACCGAAATTATTTTTGCATGAGTCGTTGTAAAAAACGGTAAGTTTTTTGTAATGAGTCATGGCGTTGGCATACTCTTTATTTTCAAGTTTTGAGATAATTACATTCATCTCTTTTTGATAATATAACATTGAACTAATATCGGTAGCCATTTTGGCGGCAGCCGAATCCGATAAATTACAATCGGAATCCGATTTGCTTATATTTTTTGCTTTTTCTAAAGCCTGTTGTGCATAAATAAACTCTTTTTGCTCAATAAATTTACGTGCGGCGATAATTTGTACGTTGTAGGCATATTGCACTTTGTTGCATTTTCCTGTTTGCAATTTATCGCTTAAATTACTTATTGCTTCGAAACTTTCGGCACCGGTAAGTTTATACCGGTTGTATATACTTTTTGCCTGTATAAGTTTTTGTCGTGCATTTTCAATATTCAGAGCTTCAATAAAACTTTCGCCTTGAATACACAGTAATATTACGTAATTTGAAGCGGCAAACTTTATTTTCGATTGTAAAGATGTATCAGTCGCAATTTTATAATTTTGTTCAACAGCAACTGCTTCGTTGTAAAAAGCAATAGCTTCACGCGATTTATTGTTGCTTACGGCATCGTCGCCAATTTTTATCAGCTCACTGTATTTTAATTGTTGAGCATTTAAAAATACAGAGTCGAATTTATTGTTTTTGTCGATGCTGTTTTGCATTCTGAATTTTTCGGCAAAATTAAGGGTATTAATAGCAGAGTCGGCAAGTTGTTCTTTTATTAAATTTTCTGACTGAATTATCATATAGTTGTATTCGTTAATGCGAGCCTTACCAATTAACGAGTCGAGTTCGTAAGTGCAATATACCACTTCGTATTTATGGCAGGTTATATATGCTTGAGTAAAAGCATAAAGAGCCGAATCGGCGGTATTGTTTGTAGTAAACTTTTTTCCTGCATTAATCCATGCTGCATACAAATTTTTTAACAAATTGTGTTCTTTTTCTGCATTTTGAATATACGTGCTATGGGCATGACGAAATTGAGTCAGAGTATCGATATTTTGTTGTGCAGCTTGCAATTCGCCGTTTTTTATTTGTAATTCGGCAGTTTCAATTAAATGAGTGTAATATCTTAAAAACAATTTACCGTGCATATCGTCAAATTCGCTGAAATGCTTAACACCCGGAATATTTTCGGCATAGTTTTCACATAGTTCAAGTTTTTTTACCGCTTGGTCAATTTTGTTTTCGTCAATAAGTTTTTCTATATTTTTAAGATAAACATAAATAACCGCTTCGGAAAGTTTTACACAGTTATATCGAGTATCAGTATCGGGTTTCAGCTTATTGAGAACCATTGAACAGGTGTCAATGGCTTTTTTATATAGCTTATTGTCAAAATCTAATTTTGCAAATTCGTAATAAGGTGGAGCATAAGTTGACTTTTCGGCTATTGATTTGTTGAAAAAAGATATTGCTTTATTTGTGTTTCCCCATTTTAGCCAGTCTTTACCTTTAAAGTAATATGCTTCGTGCATATTTTTAATAGTGTGTTCAAGCGATTTTCTTATTCCGCGATTTCTTACTTCAGTTTCGCCAAAATGAATTTTAAAGCGAATAGGGTCGTTGGCATTCAGGTTAAGATTACTTGTAAATCGTTGTGCTTTTATTTTATCGAGAGCCGATTTGTTTTCGATAGTTTGATTGAGCCATGTTTCCAGCATTTCCAGTGAATCGGTTCTTATTTTATTGAGTTCTTGATTAATCATATTCAGTTGTGCATCAGCATCGTAGTAGGCATCAACTTTTGCAAAAAAATCTTCGAGTTTTGAAACATCGGAGTTTGAGAAACCAAACGAAACACTGGAAAGATATAGTTTAAATTTGGTGGAATTAAAAGTGTTGTCAACTTTTTTATTTAACAAAAAACTTCCGTTTTTAAATTTTTGATTTGTTTTTGTTGCAGTTTCTATAACTTTTCCGTTTTTATCTTCCCATACATAAGTATAACTGATAAGCGATGGTTTCAACAAATTGTTTATATTAAAATTCAGATAATTAATCTCATCGGGAAAAACAAAATGTCCCACAGACAGTTGCAATTGTAGTTTGTCGGTGGTTTTTATAATATAATGATACTCTTTTACATTGTATTTCAGCACTGCTGTTCCTTGTGGTAGTGATTGGGCTTTGGCAACAAGTTCCAATACTCTATTGTTGTTGGTATTGTTTACCGATTGTTTTATTTCAATGGTTTTATCGATGCCTTCGGATAAGATTGTTTCGGTTTGTGCAAAAACGGTTACCGAAAATAATATTGTAAATAGAATAAAAGTAATTTTTTTCATAGTTGTTTTTTTCTTTTTTTGAACCATATAAGGCATTTAAGAACATATAAATAGTTTCGTTACGCTCAACTTTTTCAACATTAAAAATGTTAAGAAAATTAAGAAATTAGAAAATTAAAGTTTTATTGTCATTTTCAATTTTCCATTATCAACTTATTATTGCATTTTAGCATTATCGCTTTAAATTATTGTATCATTTACTTCGTTGCAAATCCGGCTTCGACAAGTTTATACTGAGTTTATCGAAGTGCTCAACCTTCAGCATAACTTTCGACTTTCAACTTTATAAACTTTCAACTTATTGCTTTAACCACAAATTACACTAATTAACACTAATTTTTCATTTCTCTTTGTTGCCAATACCGGCTTCGACAAGCTCTCCGAAAAAATCGGAGTAAACTAGCCTCCAAGAACTGG
>CAYRJP010000337.1:0-3017 GCA_964424425.1 uncultured Bacteroidales bacterium
GTAAAAACAAGCTGCCTAAAAATGCTTTTCTTTTAACATTTGACGACGGATTGAGAGAATTTTACACAAATATTTTTCCTGTATTAAAATCAAAAAATATTCCTTCGGTTCTGTTTGTAAATACTGCTTTTGTTGACAATAAAGAGCTGTTTTTCAGGTTTAAAGCCAGTTTAATTATTGATTTTATCAAAAATAATAGAAATCATAAATTAGTATTAGAAGCTACAAAAGTTTTTGAAGGCATTATGACCACAATACCCGACTTAGAAACATTTGTGGCAAAAGTTCAATATCTGCATCGCAATGTTTTGGACAATCTGGCTGACTTTTTCGGTATAAATTTCACCGATTATTTGCAAAAGCAACAACCTTATTTAACTTTAAATGAGCTTAAAGAGCTGCAAAACAATAGTGTTTATATTGGTTCGCACAGTGTTGATCATCCGCTTTTTTATTTACTGAACGATGATGAAAAGATACACCAAATAACAGAAAGTGTTAACTTTATAAATGATAATTTTTCACAAAAAATATCCGCATTCAGTTTTCCATTTACCGATTTCGGGCTTAGCTCTTCTTTTTTTAATAAAATATTTAGTGAAAACTTAATTGATATTTCGTTTGGAACTGCAGGAATAAAAAAAGATTCGGCAAAATTTAATTTACAACGTATTCCAATTGAAGATTATAATTCAGATACCGATATAAACAGTATTTTACTTCATCAATATCTGTATTTTATGCTTAAAGCTCCTTTTTTTAAAAATAAAATCAGAAGAGTTAAATAATTTTAAAGCAATGAATTATTTTTAGTCTTTGTTTTGTTATTTGGGGCTTTATATCTACCCCAAAATTTATACTTTGTTAATGCCGTCAAAACAAAAAAACGTTCAAATAATTTAAATCGCATTAGCCAATGCATCAACCTGTAACCAATAAATAATAAAGGAAAAAATGCTAATGAAACTATCAATGCTCTGATATTTTTATTTTGCAACCATTGTAAACTCTCAAAAAATTGATTATTTAACAAGTAACTTACAACATACCCGACAGATAATGATGTAATAACCCAAACAACAATAATAAACCCGTGTGCAGTTTCAATAGCTTTTTGTGGACAATTATTCATACACTTCATACAACTTTCACATTTAATTGTCCAAAACATTCTTCCGTCAACTTGCTTTATTGCTTGTACAGGACAAGCCTTCTCACACAATCCGCACATATTGCAATTTGATGATGCTATAAATGATTTAGCAAAAAAATACTTTCCGAAAAATATATATAAAATTGTTACCGGTGAGATTATTATATCTTGAACAATATCATACAAAGCCCTGTAACTTCTTTTGCCGCTAACAACTTTTACTGCAAAACTCCTTACCTTAGGTTCAGTATATTGATATATTATTTCAACTCCTTTTTTTCTTAATGACGGATGAATCGATATCCAATTCGACGGTAAGTCCACAGCTTGCAAACCTACAATTTCAAAACCCTTTAAATAAAGTTTAATTGATGCCCAATAATGCAATATACCGCTTAATCCGGGTGTGATAATTTTCCCTATTCTCAATCCTGCTCGTGTATTTACAACAAAAGCATAACAGTTTTTTACTTTCGGAAAATTCTTTATAAACTTTCGCATTATTTCAGGAAAATGAAATCCATGAGTTGGCGAAATAAAACCAATTAAAGTATTTTCTTCGAGCTGTTCTATTTGTATGCTTTTTGTTTTGGCTATATCAATAATTTCCGTATCAATTCCTTGATTTTCGGCTTCTTCACCTATCCACAATGCAGTATTCTTTGCATTACCGGTTCCTGAAAAATAATAAATTATCGTTTTACGAAATTTCATATTTATTCCTGTTACTGCTTTAATATTATAAAAAATACTGCAAATACATTTATCTCCTATAAAAATAATGGCTCTACTGTTATTTTAATGGATAACTTAAAATACTTAGGATTTATTTTTTAAATGAATAAAAATATTAAAATACTATAACAAAGATAATTATTAAACCTTCCAGGTTTTAAAAACCTGGAAGGTTTGGATATTTAGCTTTTAATTATCCACTAAATTAGTGGTAGAACCAAAATAATACATCCTACTAATATATAAAAGGTTACAAAACATATCGTATAATATTCTATTTTTTCTATCATTTCATAACTAAAAAATTGAAAAATTTCAATTTTTACTATTGCATCTACAACCTCTGTTTTATTGTAAAAAAAAATGGTTACCGGTATTTTTGCATTGTCAGTAATAATAAAAATAAATTTGATGAGAAAAATAGCAATACCGGTAGTTAATAATACACTTAGCGAATATTTCGGAAATTGTCAAAACTATGTGGTTTTTGAAATTGTTGACGGACATATTGTAAATAAATCGGTAGAAGTTCCGCCCAACAAAGACATTGAGTTATTACCGGCTTGGATTGCTTTACAGAAAATTACCGATGTGGTAACATATAAAATTGATAAACGAATTATCTCACTTTTTACACAAAAAAAAATTAATCTGTTTGTGGGAATACGAGTTAATTCACCACTGAAAATTATTGACGATTATTTAAACGGAACATTGAAATCAGACATTGACATTATAAAAGAGATAACAGAAAAATAAATATTAATTAATTAAAAACATAAACAACTATGAATTTATTGCAAACAGCTGTTCACGAAATAAAAACAGCAGCAGAATTAGAAAAAATAATTAACGAAAACGAGAATGTAATGGTATGTTGCGGACGTATGGGTCCTATGTGTCTTCCTGTTTACGATATTATGGAAGAGCTGGAAGAAGAGCGTCCTAATATTAAATTTTATACCATGGGTTTTGATACTCCCGAAGCTGCTCCTATTCGTAATGCTCCTATGTGTCAGGGATTTATGGGATTACCTTTTACTGCTTACTACAAAAACGGCGAAATGGTAAAAGCTACCAGCAGTATTCAAACAAGAGACCAAATTACTGCTATTCTTGACGAATATTT
>CAYRJP010000338.1:0-3013 GCA_964424425.1 uncultured Bacteroidales bacterium
TGCAGTATCTTCTTTTTGAATTACTTTTATGAAAATTTTAACATTTTAAACAAGATATTAAAAAGATGAAACAAGCATGATAAAAATAATTATTAACACACACGACAATGATTATTTTTGTTATGCGGTTCCATCTGGCAACTAAAAAGTAAAAATTAATCAGATGAAAAAAAAGATATTATTATTTTTATTACCATTTCTATCATTAGCCGTAACTGTTTTTTCTCAAGATTTTGAGGTATCACCTTTAAAACTGTTTTTTAATGCTGAGCCGGGAGAGTCTCAAACTAAATTTGTAAATGTAAAGAATCATAATAGTAAACCTGAAACTTTTATTTTAAGTATTAGTGATTATACCATAAACAGTAAAGGACAAGGACAATATGTGGAACCGGGAAGTATGAAATACAGTATTGCCGATTGGATTAGTATTGCTCCGTCTTTTTTTGAATTGGAACCTAATGAAGAAAAACAAATAGCTGTTACCATGCTACAACCTGCTGATAATAACAGTTCAAAGTGGGGAGTTATTTTTGTTAGAACAGCAAAAGAACAAACAAATTTTAGTGTAGATAAAGGAGTATCAACCGGTATTAATATTAGTGCTCGTATAGCTATTGATGTATATCAAACTCCCGGAACCAATAAAAATTACAAAGCAAATATTGGTAATATGATGGAAGTTACTGCAAATGCAGATACCGTTAGAACATTTTCAGTTTTACTAAATAATCTCGAAGACGTTATTACAAATTGTAAAGTATATCTCATTGCAACAAATATTGAAACTGCTGAAGAAACAACTTTTGATGCTGTATCTTTTGTTATGTTTCCTAAAAGTTCACGTAAAATGATATTGACTTTACCAAACGGCTTACCTAAAGGTACTTACTCTTTAGCTGCTATCTTAGATTACGGCAGTAAAACAAATTTAGAAGGAACACAAATGATTATTGCTGTTGAATAAATTTTGTTTGTAAAATTTTTATATACAATAAAAAGGTCATTGGCAAATAGCTTGTGACCTTTAATATTTGTTGAAATGACATTAATGTTTTAACTTTAAATTTTAAAATATAATCAGATGAAACAAGCATGATAAAAATAATTATTAACACACACGACAATGATTATTTTTCATCAGGCGGTTACATCTGGCAACTAAAAAATAAGAATTAATCAGATGAAATTACTACTATTTTCCGTTTTATTATTGTTTATAATTGATATTAATGCACAAGATACAATAAAAGTATTTTATTCTGACGGTTCTGTTAAAGAAGAATTTGCAGGGAAAATCATAAACAGTGATACAATCAAAAACGGATTTTATAATTATTATAAAAATGGGATATTAAACCAAAAAGGAACATATAAAAATAATAAATTACAAGGAGAGTTGTTTATTTATTATCCTTCAGGAAAACCAAAAATAATTTATAATTTTAAGGCAGGATTAAGAAACGGAGACTATAAATATTTCGACAAACCGGGTAATTTAATTCAGCAAGGAAAGTATCTTAACGATAGTTTAACAGGTGAATTTACAGTATATAAACCATCGGGTAAAACAGAAAAAATATTACACTATAAACAAGGTAAGAAAAATGGGTTTGTATTAATATTTAATGATAATAATATTGTTCAATCAAAAATTGAATATAAAGATGATATTGTTAATGGTGTTTATGAAACATTTTACAAAACAGGAGAACTTAACTATCAAGGACACAGAATAGGAAACAAATATATTGATACTCTTTTTGTATATTATGAAAATGGAGCATTATTGCGAAAATGTAACTACATAAACGGGAAAATATCAGGTAATTTATTTGTGTATTATGAATCAGGAGTATTAAAATCAATAACTCATTATAAAAATGGAATTCGTTACGGTAATTTTATAGAGTATTTTCCCGATGGGAGCATAGCTCAAAAAGGACAATTTGAAAACAATAAAAAAACAGGAATTTGGAAAGCCTTTTATCCAGGAGGAGAGTTATACTCAAAGGGTAAATTCAAAGATAATTTGTTTTCGGGTGAATGGTTGGTTTTTTTCGAAAACGGGAAATTAAAACAAAAAGGTAAATTTATTTTAGGTAAATCATATGGTGAGTGGTTTTTTTATCATCCTACCGGAAATATTTGGAAACAAGGAATTTATGTGGATGATAAACAAGAAGGAATTTGGAGCTTTTTTGATATTGACAGTTTTCCGGAAAACTATATACTTTTTGAGCATGGTAATATGCAGGGCATAGCTAAAGTTAATAATTATGGTAAATGGGGTTTTGTATTTATAAAAGACAAAACACTTACAGAAATAAAATAATTTCCTAATTTTTTACTTCATTTATTATTAGTTATTGCAAAGGAGAAGTTTGTAACACTACAATTTACTCTATGTTATTATAAAGTTGAAAAAGTTAAAAGTTATTTACACATAAATTTGTAGTCATTTCGAACGAATGTGAGAAATCTCTTTGCGTCTTTGCGGTAAAAAATATACTGTAAAACTCAAATATAAGATAGATAAAGAGTTGAAAGTTGAAAGGTTATAAAGTTGAAAGTTATAGTGGATGCTCGTTTATTCCGAATTTATTTCGGAGAGTTATCGAAGCTGAACTTGCAACGAAGATGAAAAATAAATTAGTGTTAATTAGTTTAATTTGTAGACAAAAACCTTAGCGACTTAGCGGTAAAAGCATTTAAAATCTTTGTGAAACTTTGTGTTTTCTGTGGTAAAAACTTAATTTTCTAACACCTTAATTTTCTTAATTCCTTAATGTTTAGATAGTTAAAAGTTCTATCGTAGGCTATATTCCGCCAAGGCGGAGAAGTGCTCTACCAGCTGAGCTACTGAATCATTCAATCTATCATAAAAAAAAGGAAGTGTTTTTATAATTTTGTAGAATTAGAGAATAAAAAAAGAGAAGCAAAAACTTACTTCTCTTAAGTGATTCAGCTGGGGTTCGAACCCAGGACCCCATCCTTAAAAGGGATGTGCTCT
>CAYRJP010000339.1:0-3013 GCA_964424425.1 uncultured Bacteroidales bacterium
CATCAAAATTCAGGTCTTTATATTTAATTATTAAATTTTTCCCGTGTTGAATTTTGTGATGAAAAAGCAGAGAATATTGTTTAAGGTGCGGCAATAAAAATATTGAAGCAAATACAATAACAATACCTGCAATAATTTCAATCTTATATTTATAAATATTCTTAATCAAGTTGGTATGTTATTACTGTTCTTAATATTATTTATATAGTTTATTGTAAGTGAAATTATTTAGTATAACTCCACAGGTTTAATTTGATTTAAATCAAATTTAAATAATTATTTTTAATAAAAAATAATTCATCTGTTTATATTTTATATATTTCAGACCTAACAGGTTTTAAAAACCTGTTAGGTCTTTTTATTATCATCTGTTTATAATTTATTTTTTAGTTGCCAGCCGGAACATCCTGTTTGCTAATTCACACTTTCAATCTTGCACCCTCCAAAGGCGGACAAGTTTTCTGCTATAATCATTGCTCGTGTGTGTTAAATAAAATTATTATGTATATTTCATCTTAAAAAAACATTTTCTTAACAATAAATAAACATAAGAAATATAGTTTTATCCCAAGAAACTAAATATTGTATAAAGTATTAATAATTAGAAAAAGGTTAAAATTATGTTTCAAAAATTACGCTTTCAATTATTGCTAATTCTGTTAATATTCGGAATAATAAATATTATCATAATTGTTATTTCGCAAATTGATGCAAGTAAAAAACGACAAATAGAACAAATTATCGAAAAAACACATATTCTTGAAAATCTTATTTACAAACAAGCACAGGATATAAACAGTTTTTTTACATACGAAACAAAACAACCGCATTATTTTATAACTCAAAATAGTGAATATTTAAATAAAATAAACCTGATTAACAGCAATATACAAATCACATTAAAAGATATTTCATTGCTGAAAATATCAAAAAATATTGGTGTTGATACATTATTGAAAAACATAAAACTACATTTGGATTCTACAGTAATTATTACCGATTCAATATCGAAATTAATTTATAAACGTGGCTATAAAGATTGGGGAGTAGAAGGTGAAATGCGAGACCATGCCCACAAACTTGAAAAAAACAGAACTGTGCCCATTGCCGAATTACTTATGCTTCGCCGACACGAAAAAGATTATATAATAAGAAACGAACAAAAGTATATTGATAAATTTCATAATCGAATAAAAATTTTAAGAACTATTATTGAAAAACAACCCGATTCATCAATAAAAAAAGAGACTCTTTCCGATATTGATAAATATCTTACTCTGTTTAACAAAATGGTGAATTTAGACCGTAAAATAGGATTGAAAAACAATACGGCATTAAAAAACAGACTTGAAAATAATATAAATTTTCTTTTGAACGGTGCCGACAAAATAAATTCAAACTGTATTGTTTATAAACAAAGAGCATATAAAAAATTGAACATAATTTATGCTGTAAGCATAATTATAATAATAATTACAGCTTTAATATTAAGCTTAAAACTATCTGAATTAATAACAAAACGTATAAGTATATTGTCAAAAAATATTTCATCGTTTGTGTTAAGCAACTTTACTGCCGATACTCCTATCGGCGTAAAGCAAAAAAACGATGAAGTAGGAACCTTAATTAACAATTTTGAACAACTGAAACAAAAAATCACCGAACAAATTGAGTATCTTGAAATTAAAGTTGAAGAAAGAACCGAAGAAATTAATGCTCAAAAGGATCAAATTTTATTGCAAAATAAAAAAATAACCGACAGCATTCGCTATGCTATGCGAATACAAGAAACATTGCTTCCTCAAAAAGAGGAGATATCAAAAACTTTTCCCGAACATTTTATAATTTACAAGCCCAAAGATATTGTCAGTGGCGATTTCTATTGGTATAAGCGAATACAAAACAGCGATTTTAACATTGCAATTATTGCCGTTGCCGATTGCACAGGACACGGCATTCCGGGTGCATTTATGAGTATGTTGGGGATAGCATTTTTAAACGACATTACACTTAAAAAAAATACCTATACCACTGCTGATATTTTAAACAAATTACGACAACGAACAATTGATAATTTGTCGCAACAAACCGAGTCGAGAAGTTTAAAGGACGGAATGGATATGGCTTTGGTTATAGTTGATTATAATAAAAAAATCATTCAATTTTCGGGAGCATACAGAAATTTAACTTTTATCAGCAACGGTAAAACAAATATTTACAAAGGTGACAGAATGCCAATAGGAAAA
This sequence comes from uncultured Bacteroidales bacterium, assembly GCA_964424425.1. Classification (GTDB taxonomy): domain Bacteria; phylum Bacteroidota; class Bacteroidia; order Bacteroidales; family SZUA-534; genus GH45. The sequence goes on from CAYRJP010000339.1 coordinate 2,247, forward strand.
TATATTAACGACTATAAGTCGTTCTCTTACATATCAATACCATACCGTCTCGGTAATAGCTTTTATATGTTTACCGATGGTTTTACCGACCAACATAATATAAATAACAAAAAATATCTGCGTAAAAAACTAAACAACTTACTGCTGTCGGTAAATGAAAAGCCTATGCACTCTCAAAAAGTACTGCTGGAACGAGAACTAAATATTTGGAAAGGTACAAAAGAACAAACCGATGATATTTTGCTTGCCGGATTTAGGTTGACGGAGTAATACTTATTTCAAAATACTCTATAAATTATAAATATAATCTACAATGTCTTTTTCGTCAATACCATTCATACATTTAAAATGTCCTTTCGGACATTTGGCAAATCCTATTTTTGAGCATGGGCGACATTTTAAATTTTTTACCTCAAATATTTTAGAATCGCTGTGCGGCAAATACGGATACATTCCGAATTGAGGAACGGTATTTCCCCATAACGATATTATTTTTTTGCCGAAAGCTGCTGCAATATGCATCATTCCCGTATCGGGAGTTAATACTATTTCGCTTTGTTCAATTAAAGAAGCCGATTGATTCAGGTTTACTTTACCCACTGTATTCAAAAACGGAACTTTAAGTTGCTCCTCAATTAAAAATGCTTGGCGGACAACATCTTTGCCGCCTATCAGGCAAACAGGCATACCCGTTTTATTTGCTGTGTTTACTATTTTCTCAACAGGTATCTGTTTGGTAAAATGATTTGCTCCCACAACAGCAACCA